>JBGTJT010000001.1:0-12292 GCA_041744995.1 Pirellulales bacterium
TTCAATCGCCACCGTAGGCGTTTGGTTGCCCCGCCGCGTTTGCATGCCGGGGTCGGCGGCGTTGTTGAAGAACGCGTAAAGCTGGTAATACTCGCGCTGCGTGAGCGGGTCGTATTTATGGTCGTGGCATTGGCCGCACTCCAGCGTCAGCCCCAGCCAGACGTTGCCCGTGGTCTTCACGCGATCGACGATGTATTCCACGCGATACTCTTCGGCGATCGCGCCCCCCTCGTCGCTGGTGCCGTGGTTGCGGTGGAAGCCCGAGGCGATCCGCTGCTCGAGCGTGGCCTCCGGCAACAGGTCGCCGGCCAGTTGCTCGACCGTGAAGCGGTCGAACGGCATGTTGTCGTTGTAGGCGTTGATGACCCAATCGCGCCAAGCCCACATATCGCGGTGCCCGTCGGCGTGGAACACGCTCGAGTCGCCATACCGTGCGGCGTCCATCCAGGCCAGCGCCATCCGCTCTCCGTAATGCTCCGAAGCCAACAGGCGGTCGACCACTTTTTCATAAGCGTTCGGCGACTGGTCGTTGATAAAATCGTCAATCTCTTCCAGCGTCGGCGGCAGGCCGGTCAGGTCGAAGGTCACGCGCCGCAGCAGCCGTTCGCGGTCGGCCGGTTCGCTGGGCGACAGCCCTTGCGCTTCGACCCGCTGCAAGATGAACGCGTCGATCGGATTGGCGACGCGGTCCTGGTGCTTCACCGCCGGCAGTTCCGCCTTTCGCGGCGTGATGAAGGCCCAATGCCCTTCCCACGGCGCCCCTTGTTCGATCCACCGCTTGAGCAGCGCGATTTCGTCCGGCTTAAGCTCCTTGTGCGCGCTGGCCGGCGGCATCCGCTCGTCGACGTCGTCGGTGGTGATGCGGAACCAGGCCTCACTAAAATCCAACCCGCCTTCAAAGGCCGCCTGCACGCCTTCCTCGGTATCGAACCGCAGATCGGCCTTGCGATGCGCCTCGTCCGGCCCGTGGCATTGGAAGCAGTTGTTCGACAGCAGCGGGCGGATATCGCGATTGAAGCTCACCTCGTCGGCGGCGCTCGCCACGGCAGGCGCGGCGACGACGGCGAACAGCACGATCGAGCAAGACAGGCGGAACAGCATGGAGAACCTCTCGCGGCGGCGGGAATGACCGGGGGCGGGACCGTAGGCAGTTTATTCTAACAGATTGCCACCCGCCGTGAAAGCATTTTCCGCCTGCAAAGACGACTACTTGACCGCTTCCCCGGTCATGTAATAGATCGCCAGATGCTTGTCGTCGGGGCCGTAGAACTCTTCCAGCTCGAAGATCCCCTCCACCGCCACCGGGCGGATGGAGAACTCGGTCGCCTTGCCCGGTTCCATCTCCACGCGGATGCAGTCGTACAGCGCCGCGCCGGGGCCGAAGCAACATTCCATGTTGTCGCGGACCAGCACGAACTGCGTCAGCCCCGACTGCTTGAAGCTGGGTAAGATGTACCCGCGGATGCGGATCCGCTTGCCATAATATTGCTGGATTGTCTCTGGCACCATCTCCGGCGCAAACGGATCGCCCGGCTTGATGTCGAACTTGATGTCGTCGAACGAAAGCTCCAGCGGCTTACGGTTGACCGCCGACGAAGTGGCCCGGGTGGCGGTGCTGGAAATCGCGTCCGATCGGCTCGTATCGGACGATGCCGGCGGCGAGACCGGTTGCGGCTGATCGGAAGCCACCTCGCCGGACGACGTCTGTTTGGGCGTCTCATCGGGCGGGGTCTGGTTCGCATCGTTGGTCGCGACCGCTTCGCCGTCAATCTTCGAATTCGGCTCGTCCGTGGCTGGCTCAACGGACGGCTCCGCGGCAGGCGATTCGTCCGCGTCCGCGTCCTGCTCGCCACGCGACAGTTGGACCGGTTCGGTGGGGCCGCTGCAGCCTACCACCGGCGGCAGCAGACCTAGCGACAGACAGAACAGCTTGCGACGGATGCGGTGCATCATTTCAGATAATCTGCTTCCAGGTGGTAGAGTACCGCGCCGCCGGCGTCGACCGCGGTCTGGCTGGGATCGATCCGCAGCACGCCGGCCAGCTTGTGCATCCGCGTGTCGTACTCCAGACGCAAGGGGTCTTGCAAGGTCACTTGGATGCGGTCGGTGATCTTGGGATTGCCGCCGAAGCAGCAGTCTCCCTTGTCACGCACCAGCAGGAAGCTGCGGATGCCCCGCTTCTGGGAACCGGGATAGACGTACCCTTTAATGAACACCTTCTCGCCGTCTAAGGCGTCGGCCGTCGCGGGGATCAGCCGCTTGGTTTCCTTGTCGCTGCGGGCATAGTCCAATTCGCGGTAGCTGATCCGCCGATAACCATCGGGCACTTCGGTCAAGTAGATCGCGCCGTGCATCGTGAGGCTGCCCACCAGGCACAGGATCGACACCACCAGCGCCGTCTTGGCCAGTAAGCCGCCGGTCAACTCTTCGCGCCGCTGATGAACGGCAACAATCGCATAACTCGAAATCAGCACGCCGACAACCGGCACCGCAATTAGTGAGGGACTCAGGAAGGCAACGCCCGATAAGAGACTGACGGCCAGCGCGGCGACCGCCGCGCTGCTCATGGCGCGGTAGGCTGCGTAATTAGGCGCCTCGGCGACGGCTGGGTCGAATGTCTGTGGTTGGAGTTGCGTTGCCATCGTATTGACTTCCCATTTGCCCTGAAAACGTTCGGCTGCGATAAGTTTCTTAATCCTTGCCGGCCAGTTCCGCCGTCGACTCGCCGCGACGGGTCGGCCGGGGAACCCGTAAAATCATTGTGTAGGCTGCCAGCAGTAATAATACCGCCGCGGTCGGAACGCCAATCATCCATGCCAACGACGGCGATTCGGCGATGGCCGCCGGGGTCGGTTCGTCCGACTCGTCCACCGTCACCTTGTCGTGCGGCGCAGCCGCGAGCGCCTGCTCTGGCTCACCCAACTTAGCCGGCGAAGGGGGCAAATCGGCCGCCGCCTCGTCGGCGTTGGCCGCCTTTCCATTGGCACGCGCCGGCGAATCGTCTTGTTCTACGGCGGTATCGCGCTGGCCGTTCGTTTCTTGCCCTCCCTCAGTTACTTCCGCGTCCTCGTTTACTTCCGCGTCGGTTCCGGGCTTGTTGGTCGAGCCGGAAAGGGGAAAGAAGGTGCTTGCCCGCTTGACTGCGTCGGGATCGATCTTGGCCAGCTCCTCCAGTTGGACCTGCGCCTCGGGCAGTGGACAGGCTCGCAGGAAGTTGACCACGGGCACCCGCACCCAACTGGTGCTCTTGTCGGCGTTCTTGAACAGCTCGACCATCTGCGGAATCGCCTCCCAGTCTTCCCAGCGGGCCAGGTCGGGGATGACCAGGTCGGCCAGCTTGGGGCGGTCGAGCATCAGCCGGAAGGTTTGCACCAGCCGCTCCTTCGGCACCACGTCCGTCTCCTGGCCGTGGAACCGCAACGCCATCAGCGCCGCGTAGGTGTCGGTATATTCGGCCTCCTCGTTGCGAATGAATTCCTCCTCGATCAGCGGCAGCATATCCGGGCCGCCGAGTTGCACGTAGCAGGCGATCATGGAGTCCAGCCCCGTCTTGCGCTTCTTGTCGTCGGAAGTGATCATCTCCTCGAGCATCGGCAGGTCGCTCTCCGAACCGTTCACGCCCAACAGCGTGAAGTACAGCCGCTGCCGCGAGGCGGGCGTTTCGATGTCCTGAATCCAGGCCACCAGTTGATCGTGGTTGATCTGGCCGCGCAGCATCTTCACGCGGTCGTAGGGGGTCTTGGCGAACTCGTCGTAGCTGTCGCGCCGCAACGCCTCTTCTTCATCTTCCAGAAAATGAATCGCATGCAGCAGTCGGGCGACGTCCTCGCGCCCCAGGGAGAGCATCTCGTGAATGTACTCCTCAACCCGCGGCGACACCTCGATGGGGGTCGACCATTGCGCATCGGGCGGCTCGATCCCCATAATCAAGAACCGGGTTCCGACCGCCCCATCGCCGAAGTAGAGCGTTTCGATCTGCTCATTCGGCTTGACGAGCGACTCCCCCTTGAGCACCTCGACCACGCGGAACTTCGCCCTGGCCGCGTCGGCGGCGGCCTCCGGATCGAGCGCGTCGAGTTCGCCGCTGCTGGCCGGCGGTTCGACCAACTCGGCCAGCACCGCCATGTCCGCGGCGTCGATCTCCTCGGTGTAGGTCATTTGGACCGCACTGCAGAAGGGGCAGGCTTGGGCGGTAGACGTGAAGGTCGCCCACGTGAGCGCGACCGTGACGGCTAGTAAACTGAAGCGTTTCATGGAGAATCCTTGGGGAGACACCAGGGAAAGTGGAGTTCGTGGAAGGCGGTGCTACAGGACTCGTTATTATACCCGATTATGGCCCCACACGTCGAACTCGTTTTTCTGGGCCGCTGCATGCCACCGGGGAGAAGGGCGTCGACTTTAGGTCAGGGATTCCTGCCTGACCAAAGAAGAGTTCGCTCCACCTGCGCGAAACGGCCAGATTAGTAGGCCGGAACAAGCGGCGAAGACAGCGTGCCGTGACTAAGCAACGTGACCGCCGCGCCGCTCCGGCAGAAGCACCAACCACACCTCGAATTGCCGGAACGGCGCGGCCGTCGCGTTGCGGTATGGTAGACCCTTCTCGCCGCTTGGTCCGGCCTACTGCGCCTAGAGCGACTTCACATCGCGATCTCCGCGAATGATGCGGACGATTTCTAGTACGTCGCCCTTGCGGCGGAAATAAATCACATAGCTGCCGACGTAGGTCGTGCGGATGCCGGGGCCGTATTCCGGTCGCGGGTCGCCCAAGTCGGGATACTTGGCGATCAAGCGGCATTTCTTGCGAATCTTGGCAGTCCATTTACGTGCGGCTGCCTCGTTATCGCGTGCAATGTATCCGGCGTTGTTCTTGATGTCCGCCTTGGCTTTGCCAGAATATTCAAGTCGAGGCATGCGGCTACTCCGCTCGTCGCTCCGCGGCAACGCGGGCGATTTCCGCTTCCGCTTCTGCGAAGACAGTGTCCTCGTCATAGGATTCGCCATTATCGAGTTGCCGAATCCCTTCCTGAATCTCGGCGCGAAGCTGTTCGCGGGACATCAGCAGGCGGATGCCTTCGACGACCGCCTCCTGCTCGTTGTCGAACCGGCCTTGCGTGACGAGATTCTGGACGAAAGCGGTGATGTCGCTGGGGAGGTTCAGTTGCATGTTTTTGTCTCCGCATTTTGTAGGGAGTGGCTTCTTTGATTGTACTCCATTCGCGCCGGCGGCAATACCAGCACGAAGCGCAAGCGAGTGCATCGCGAGCGAGCGGACGCACCTCCGCCGTGGCGGTTTGGGGAGAAAAACGTGTATCCCACCGCGGATGCACTCGCTGGCGCAGCGTGCTGGTATTACTCGTTCGCCGTCAGGTTCTTTGCCACGTCCGTCCGGTAGGCCGTCAGGGCCGGCACGAACCCTACTAGCGACGCCAGTACGATCAGCGCCGGCACCAGGATCAGTTCCGCCGTTTCGAAGTCGAAGGGGCTGATGCTCACTCCGGTGCGGGCGGTGATCTCTGGGTTGATCAGCGCGATCAGCCCGTGGCCCAGCAGCACTCCGCCGGCGCCGCCCAGTAGGCTCAGCAGGATCGACTCCAGCAGCACGATCGACATCACCGCGCCGCGGCCGGCGCCCAGGGCGCGCATGATGGCGATCTCGCGGGTGCGGCCGGCCATCGAGTTGTAGATGCTGACCATCACGCCGATCGCCGCCACAATCACCACCAGCACCGCCAATACCAACAGCATCAACTGGGCCGGGCCGACAATGCCTTGGAACAGATTGGCAACCTCCTGCTGTGGATAGACCGCCTGCGCCAGGTTCCCCTCGTTGATCTGCGTGCGGATCGACTGGCCGAACATTTCGTAGCGTTGATCGAGCAGCACCAAAAGCGCCGTGACTTCGCGCTCCTCCGGTGGCAGCGGCAAGGGGTTGCCGGCGACATCGGTCGGTAATTCCCCTTCATAGTGATCGGCGATCAGGTAAAAGCCTTCGATGTTGATAAACGCCGCGCGATCGTTCGGCGTGCCGGTCGGTTCCAGGATGCCGACCACCGTGAAGGTGTCTTCCTCGTGAACGTGCGCGTCGGGGCTGTCTCCCAGGCCGTGCGTGATGGGGAACGTATCGCCGATCTTCAGGCCGGACTGGCTGGCCACTACCGAACCGATGACCGCCTCGCGGAAGTACTCCGTCTTAAAGTTCCGCCCCTGGGCGAACCGGTAATTCAGCGGCGTGCCGTCGGCCAGGGCGCCGTAGGAGAGCTTGTCGAACAAGTCGGGCGTGGTACCCACCACGCGAAAGTCGCCGAAGCTGTCCCCCAGACAAAACGGCACGACGACCGACGTGTAGGCGGCCCACTTGCCTCGCTTCGGTTCGCCGTCTTCTTCATACTCGCGGAACTCGTTGTACATCGACCAGGGGATGTTCTCGATCGGCTGGCTGAGGTGGAACACCGTATTGAGGACCAGTTGCAGCTTGCCCCCCTTGGCGCCGACGATCATGTGATAGCCTTGCGCCGCGTCGCCAAAGTGCCGCGCCACCACGCCGTGAATCACCAGCACGGCAATCACCAGCGCCACGCCCAGCGCCATCGAAATGCCAGTCAGCCAACTCGACAACGCCCGCTGCTGCAAGCTTCGCCAGGCGATTTTCCAGAGACTCATAGGTGTAAAATTCCAATTGCTAAGCACCAAATCCTAAACAAACCCCAATTCCTGAATGACCGAATGGGATTCCGTTTCGTATTTCGATCATTTGGTCATTGTTTAGGATTTAGGATTTCGGTTCTTAGGGTTTTTTAGTTGACTTCCGCCACCACTTGATTCAACTCCCCTAACTGCACGACTCGCTCGAACTGCCCGCTCACTTCCTGCGAGTGGGTGACCAGCAGCAGGGCGATGTTTTCCGCTTCGCACCGTTGACGGACCAAGTCGATGATCTGTTGCTGGTGCGCCGCGTCGACGTTGGCGGTCGGTTCGTCGGCCAGGATCAGCTTCGGCTTGTTGGCCAAGGCTCGGGCTACGGACACCCGTTGCCGCTCGCCGACGGACAACTGCCCCGGCTTGTGCGTCAGTCGATGTCCCAGACCGACTTGCTCGAGCAGTTGCTTCGCCCGGGCGGCATCGGTCGGCTGCCGGCTGAAACTCATGCCCAGCAGCACGTTCTCTAAGGCCGAGAAACCGGGCAGCAGATTGAACGTCTGGAACACATAGCCGAGCTTTTCGGCGCGAAAGCGGTCGCGGCCCGCTTCGCCCAGGCGCATGATATCGAGGCCGTCGATCTCGACGGAGCCGGAGTCGGCCGCCGTAATGCCAGCGATGATATGCAACAGGGTGGTCTTGCCGCCGCCGCTCTCGCCCAGCAATACAACCTGCTCGCCGGCGGCCATCTCGAAGGCGGCGATATCGAGCACCGGCAAGGCGGTTCCATCGGGTTCGACGTACGACTTGCGAACATTAGTGAGCCGAAGCATGACGGGCGGGCGTTGATTCCAAGGGGAAAGGTGCGGCGGTGGGGGAGTTGCACCGCTATTATTCTGCAATCCGGTGGCAGGTGCAAGCGGACTGGCAGCTACGTAAAAGCCAGCCGTAGGCGGAATTGAGGTGATCTACGCAACCGTGGCAGAGTTGGTTCGCCGGAGTTGGACCTTTATGTGGCCTCCGGCGCGAAGTTCCGCGTTCAGTCGCCCAACAGCACCACATGTAGCGATCGAGGGCCTTGTGCGCCGATTACCAGCGACTGTTCGATATCGGCCGTCTTGGATGGACCGGAAATGAACAGGCCGTAGGCGGGATTCTCAAACGACAGCCGGGCATAAGCGTCATGCATGTTGTGGACCAACTCGCGGGCGGGCACCACCAACACCAGATATTCGCTAATAAAGTAGATCGCTCGATGCTTCAGCCCGGCGTCGGTGGCCCAGACCGCGCCGTTCTCCGCCACAGCAAACTCGCCGCCCAAGATCGAGACGCCCGTGCCCGCCAACTCGTGCGGGCGTGCCAAGGCGTCGAGATCGAACGTCGATTCGCCGATGCCCGGCAGGTTGCTGTACCGCCGTTGCGACGTCTGAAAGACTTCCAGTTGGCGAATCTGGGCGTCGGCGTCGGCCGCGTCCCTGGCATGCAAGACCGCGCCGCCGACCGCCTCGACCAGCTTCACGAACTGTGCCGTTGGATCGTCGTAGCGAACACCCAACGCCGTCGTTTTCGGCAGGGGAGCATCGGGCAGCGCATGCGCCCGAATCGCGCGGAGCATGTCGTCGCGAGAACTCATTCGCCGTCCGACCTCCGCCGCTGCTGGTGTTCCCGATACAGGGCGCGAAAGCTTTGTTTCGGCGCGGGGGGCAGGTCGCGCTGGCGTCCCCAGACGTTGAAGCGATGATAGATCGCCCATCGCGGCAACAGCCGCAACGCCAGTCGGCCGCTCCATCCGGCCAGGCGAAACAGCGCCGGCGAGCGAAACAGCCAACCGCCCAACTTCATCGACGTTCGCTTGCTCCACGGCAGCACCTTTTGCCGGGCGATCTCGCCCCGCCAGGCGAGCAGTTGATGGTGCAGGTCGATCTTCACCGGGCAAACGTCGGTGCAACTGCCGCACAGGCTCGAAGCATACGGCAGACTGTAATGCTCCTTCATCCCGCGCGACGGCGCCAGCACCGAACCGATCGGCCCCGGCACGGTGTAGCTGTAGCTATGTCCACCGCTGCGGCGATAGACCGGGCAGGTATTCATGCAGGCGCCGCAACGAATGCAGTTGAGCGAGCGGCGAAACTTCTCCTGTCCCAGCACGTCGCTGCGGCCGTTGTCGACCAGCACGATATGCAACTCGCCTCCTGCCTTCGGTCCGTGATAGTGCGTGGAATAGGCCGTGATCGGTTGGCCCGTCGCGCTGCGGGCAAGCATCCGCAGGAACACTCCCAAGTCGCTGGCCCGCGGAATCAGCTTCTCGATGCCCATGCAAGCAATATGCACCGGCGGCAGGCTGGTCCCCAGATCGGCGTTGCCTTCGTTGGTGCAGACGACGAATCCGCCCGTGGCAGCGATGGCGAAATTCACACCGGTGATGCCGACGTCGGCGTCGTGGAATTTCTGTTGCAAATGCTGCCGGGCGGCCTCGGTCAGATACTTGGCGTCGTCGGCCCCTTCGTCGGTGCCGAGCTGCTCGTGGAACAACTGGCCGACCTCTTCCTTTTTGATGTGAATCGCCGGCAGCACGATGTGGCTGGGGGTCTCGTGCCGCATCTGTACAATCCGCTCGCCCAGATCGGTATCGATCACCTCGATGCCGTGCCGTTCCAAAAACGGGTTCAGGTGGCACTCCTCGGTGAGCATCGATTTGCTCTTGACCACTTTCTTTGCGCCGTGGCGCTGTAGGATCCGCAGCACCGCTTCGTTGTGCTCCGCGGCGTCGGCCGCCCAGTGGACGTGGACCCCTCGTTGCTTGGCGTTGGCCTCGAACTGCTCCAGGTAGTCGGCCAGATGGGCCATCGTGTGGGCCTTGATCTGGGAGGCCGCCTCGCGCAACTGCTCCCACTCCGGCACGGCATGCACGGCGACGTCCCGCTTGTGGCGGACGAACCACAGCGCCTTGTCGTGCCAGTGCGCCCGTTCGTCATTCGCCACGAACGGCAGCGCCGCCTTCGGATGCGTTTGCGTGGTCGGCTGTCCGTCTGCGACGCTCATGGCCGCACCTCGCTCTCGCTGAGGATCTCGGCGATGTGCATCACCCGCATCGGCTTTTTCTGCCGCTTGATCAGTCCGTCCAGGTGCATCAGACAGCTCATGTCGACGCCGGTCATCACTTCTGCGCCGTGCGACTCGTGGTCGTGGACGCGGTCGTTGCCCATCATGCAACTGACGGCCTCCTCGCTGACGGCAAACGTGCCGCCGAAGCCGCAGCACTCGTCGGTGCGGGCCAAGTCGACCAGTTCGATCCCTTCCAGTCCCGCCAGCAGTTGCCGCGGTTTGCCGAACGGTTCTACCACCAGCTCGCTGCTGCTTCCCAGTCGCAGTTCGCGGAGGCCGTGGCAGCTTTGATGTAACCCGACGCGATGTGGAAAGCGGCCGGCGATCGATTCGACGTTTAGCACGTCGACCAGGAACTCACACAACTCGAACGTCTTTTGTTCCAGCGCCTTCAGCCCCGACTCGTCGGGGAGCAGGTCGTGGTAATGGTTTCGCACCATCGACGTGCAACTTCCGCTGGGGCAGACCACGTATTCATAAGGCGAGAAAATATTCAGAAACCGTCGCGCCAGCGGCGCCGCGTCGTCGTTGCAGCCGGTGTTGGCCATCGGCTGCCCGCAGCAGGTTTGCGCGGCGGGGAACTCAACCTGGCAGCCAAACCGCTCCAGCAGGCGCACGGTGGCCATGCCGACTTCGGGATAAAGCTGGTCGACGTAACAGGGAATAAACAGACCGACTTGAGGCATGGGCGCCCAGGGGATGCAGACGGGAGAGAAGTTTGCAAAGGACCGACGAGAAGACGTTTCCTCGACCTGAGCATTGTAGTCGCGATCAATGGTGAATCCCATCCTCCCAAGCGACTAGCTGAGAATTCGCTGCATTGGTCTGACAATTTCGCTTTCGTAAACAGCAAGGCTGTTTCCCCGCCCGCGGAGATGCCCGCGGCTTGCCCGCGGGAGTTTCACGCTTGTCGCTACGGGCTGTTAGCGGCACTCACTCGCTGGCGCTTCATGCTCGTATTGGCAGAAAGATGGATCGCAGAAAGATAGCAAGGCATTCATTTTTTGCCATCCATCTTTCTGCCACAAGGTTATTTGGCGCCCTGCGTTCCGCTGTTTGAATTAATCGAAAAACGCACCCGGCATTTTACCCAGAGGTCACGCGTTGGATTAGTTGGTGTAAACTCATCGTCATCGTCTTCGGTACCCGCGCCAGCAGCGAGAACCACGGCGCCGCCGTAGCCTCCAAAACGATCACCGTCACCGTGCCAATCGTCATCACCGCTAAACCCCGACCGTCGTCGAGCGGTTCGCCCTTCTTCTACCCGCAGTACATCGCCGAGTATGACACCCATTTCTCGAGCCAATGTTCCAGCCTTGGCTTTGGCATCGCTGAATGCGGCCGATAGTGCATTTGAGCTGGCGTCGGCGGTCGAATCGAATTCCGGTTGCTTCAAATCGACAGAGAGTGAACGACGTTCGCCTGATCGAAGTGGTTCGAGAGCTTCGAGTGCAGCACTGAGCCGGTCATAGGCTGGTACCTTCAGGATGATCTTTCGCGTCCCGCTTTGCCCCGGTTTCTTGCGCCAATACCAAGGTCGAAAATAGTCGATCCCGCCTTCTGCGATTTCAGAATCGAGGATTCCGTTCTCACGAAGCGATGCAAGTGCCGTGGTCCAAAACTCGCGGACCTCGTCGAGAACAGTTTCCCTCTTTGCGGCGCGCACTTCGACGGATACCTCAGCAACGTAGCAACTTGCTGTTTCGGTAAAACAGCCTTCGCCGGTGACCTCGACATATCGTTGAGCATCCATCGTTTTACCCCAATACCGAATAGCATTCTACCGTCTCGTCGCGGAGCGATGAGCGATAAAGCGCAGTTGAACTTCAGCCGCGGAGCGCGCGTTCGCTCCGCCTATTGCGGATTGTAAGGGAGCGAGCCTGGCCCGAGCAAGCGGCGCGGCGCCTGCGAGGTGGCCGGTCCATTGGATCACCTGAAGCAAGCGGCTTGTAGTAGGGCGGCGTGGGTTGGCGGCGCTCACTCGCTGGCGATTCGTGCTGGTATTGGGCCGGCAGGCGATTTAACGATATCCAGATGATTGGCAGAAAGATAGCAAGGCATTTCATTTTCCTGCCATCCATCTTTCTGCCACAAGGGAACGATGCTCGTGTCGCGGCAGGTTGGCAGCGACTTGCATTGTCCCACTCTGACCATTTGCTTGCCCTCCGGGCGCAACTGCCGTACAAAGCCGGATGAAGAGGCCCTTCCGATCCGTCGTTTTGCGGCGGACCAACGCTCATCTTATTCGGAGGGTTTGCCCATGGAACAGAATCTCGCACGCGCCTGACCTTCTCACGCGCGATGATCCCTCGTTGAACTCGTCTCGATCCCGCCGCGCGCCCCGCTGCGCGGACGTGCGGAGATTCTCCCGTTTCAGAAAGAGGTGTACTATGTCCGAACATGTAATGGAAAGGGTGTAACTCGCATCCCGCTTTTATGCAGCTTGCCCGTAGAGCGTATTTTGTTCAGTTTGGATTCGGTGTTGGTCGAATTCCTTCCAGTCGCCGTTGAGGTAAATCGACCGTAGGTAGAGCATGGCCTGGGCGCCTTC
>JBGTJT010000002.1:0-15290 GCA_041744995.1 Pirellulales bacterium
CAGGCACAGCCTCTATATTTATTTGCTGCGGTGAGAAACCGCAGTCGCTCGTCATTGGCTGGGAGCCTCAGTCACTTTAATATCGCTGGGGCTAGAAGCCCCAGCCACGTGAGCATGGCGTATTTCTACTTCCTCTTCATCTGCATGGTGTGGGGATCGAATTTCCTGCTGATGAAGTACGCGCTGCTCGCCTTTGGGCCGATCAGTGTCGGCGCTTGCCGCGTCGTGGGAGGCGCGCTCACCCTGGCCGCCGTCTGGTACGTGCATCATCGCCAGTGGCCCGCGCTCGACGGGCACCTGCGGCCGATGCTGTTCGTCGTTGCGATGGGTTACATTTGGCCGTTCACGATGCAGCCCTACTTGATCGGCATTCACGGCAGCGGCTTCATCGGCATGATGGTCTGCCTGGTTCCGTTGCTCACCATCGTCGTCTCGGTGCCGATGTTGCACGTCTGGCCTTCGCCGCGGCAAGTGATCGGAGTGGTGGGGGGCTTTGCCTGTATGGCGTTGATCGCCAAGGACAGCAGTGTTCGCGACGTGCCCTGGTACGATCTGCTGCTGGCGATCTCGGTTCCCCTAAATTACGCGATCAGCAACACCTACATCAAGAAGCGGTTCTCGAAGTTGCCGCCCCTGGCCATGGCACTGTTGGCGCTGACCATCACCTCCGGCGTCCTGCTGCCGCTAGCAGTGGGATTGAACGTCGCGGGAAGCGAGTCGGTCGCCGTCACCGACGCCCTGCCGCTGGCCGTGACGGCGGCGATCGTGCTGGGCATCCTGGGAACCGGCGTCACGCAGTTGTTTTTTATGAAGCTCGTACAGGAGCAAGGGCCGCTGTTCGCGGGCATGGTCACCTATCTGATTCCCGTTATCGCGGTACTGCTCGGGTGGCTCAACGGTGAGGTTGTCACCCGTTATCAAGCGTTCGCCTTGATCGGCGTTCTGCTGATGGTCGGCGTCGTGCAATATAAGGCGGCCGTGCCGCGCGAGCCGGGTTGAGCAAGGCACTCGACTTCTCGCCTTGCCGGAATCGCCGTCGATCGGGAATAATGCCTTTGCCTCGCCCCAATGCGCCCCACTGACGGGAATCTCATGAATCGTTCGGAACACTCGCCCGCGGATGAGCCGTATGATGAGAATCCGTACAACTCGCCGGCGGCGGTGGACGATGACTCCTCCCTTTCTCCGGCCGATGAGACTCTGCCGCACTGGCTGGCCAACCGCTCCTTCTGGAGCATGACCGTCACGCAGATGCTTGGCGCGTTCAACGATACGATTTTCAAGCAATTCGTGCTGCTGCTGCTGGTCAATGTGGCGATTACGCCCGGTGGAGAAGCACGCGACATGCAGTCGATCGGGCTGGCGGTATTCTCGCTGCCCTTTGTGCTGCTCTCGGGCACGGCCGGCTGGCTGGCCGATCGCGTGAGCAAGTGGAACATCATCGTGTTAAGCAAGATCGGCGAGATCGTCGTCATGCTGGCAGGCGTGGCGGCCTTTTTCACCATGCGACCGGTCAGCTATCAGGACGGGCGGATGCTCACTACCGGCCTGCCTTGGTTCGTGCTGGCGGTGCTCTGCCTTATGGGCGTGCAAAGCGCGTTCTTCGGGCCAAGCAAGTACGCCATCCTGCCGGAAATTTCACGCATTCGCGACTTGCCGGCGTTCAACGGCGTGTTTCAGATGACCACCTTTGTCTCACTGATCGTGGGCGTCGGCGTGGGCGGCTATTTGCTCGACCTGTTTCGCGGACGGCTGTGGGGAGCGGCGGCCGTCTGTGTGGCGATTGCGGTGGTGGGAACCATTACCAGTCTGTTCGTCCGCCGCCGACCCGCCGCCAGTCCGAATCTTCCCTACACGCCGGGAGCGGCGTTCATCAGCGGCGAGACCTGGCGGCTATTCACCTCCGATCGCACGCTGCTGTGGTCGCTGTTGGTCTACACCCTGTTCTGGTTCGCCGGCGGCATTATCCAACCGACCGTTAACGCGGTGGGCAAGCTCCAGTTCGGCCTGAGCAACACCATGACCAGCGTGATGGCCGCCGCCATGGGATTGGGCATCGCAGTCGGGTGCGTACTGTCGGCGGCCCTGTCGCGAAAGCAAGTTCGCTTTCGCCTGGTAACCATCGGCACGGCCGGCATGATCTTCTGTCTGGCGGGCACTTCGATCGTCTGTCATGTTGCCAGCAGCTTTGCCGAACTGGCCGACACGCAGCGCTTTGGATTTTGGGGAAGCGTGCCCCTGCTGGCGCTGACCGGCATGTTCGGCGGCATGTACGCCGTGCCGTTGCAGGTGTTCCTGCAAGCCCGACCACCGAATGATCTCAAGGGGCGGGTGATCGGCAGCATGAACCTGGTAAACTGGATCGCCATCATCGCCAGCGCCGGCGTCTACGGGCTGTTCAGCCTGATAGTGGCCGTGACGGCGGTGCCGCCGAGCTTTGTGTACGCCGTGACCGGCCTGTTCCTGCTGCCGGTGCTGATTTTCTTCCATCCGCCGGATGCAGACTTGTAGCGCTACCAAAACCAACGGCGTTTGGCCACGTTCTTGCGATTGACCTATTCTTTCCCAGACAGCCGCTGACGTACCTCCGGCAGCGGATAGTTGATAATCGCCGACTCCTTTTGGCAAACCGTCTGCAGCCGCCGCCAGCCACGAGTGACAAGGCTTTCCTGACTGTCGACAAACTCGGGATCGAGTTGCCGCTTGTCGAATGGGCCTTCCACGACTACCGGATCAAAAGCATCATCGTCGATGAATTGCGCCAGCGTCGGATTGCAGCGGATGTGGCGTTCCTTGCTGGTATGCAGCACTTCCGGATCCAACTGGCCGATGACATACCGCAGGTAAAGATCGCTGTCGGTGATGTTGGCGACGTCCTCGCCGCAGACCTCGCAGATGTAGCCTTCGTCACATTTGGCCATGATATGTTTGGCAACCGCACCCTTTGGTGGTGCATCTTCCTTCATAGAGAGACTATGGCGGGTATTGTCCAGCAGTAGGGAAAGACTCACCAACCGGCATCCAATAGTCATTGCGGATGCGACGGTCAATTCTGTTCATCGGCTCGTATATAAGTTTGCTCGCATTCCCTCCATAGCGATATTTTGGAGGGAAGATCTCTCCGCTGTCAACGAGTTCGTCCCATGTGCTCCATTGACCTCTCTCCACCAGCGCATAATAGGTGCCCACGTAGCCGCCCAGGAGTAAGGCGGACAGCAGAATGGTCGTAGCAATTGCGGTGAATGCTTTCATTCCCTTGGTCCATTTGAGTGGTGCAAAAGCTGAGTATTCGAGGTTTGCAACAAACTGGTACCACTATCTGAATTCAATGATCCGGACAGATGATACTCAAATCCGCCTGACTGGGTAGTTGCTGAATCCTGCAATGTCTCTATAGCCGCAAGACGTCACTCATCCCGTACAGCCCTGCCGGTTGGCCGGCTAGGAACTTGGCGGCTGCCAAGGCGCCGGTGGCGTAGCAATCGCGGTTGCTGGCCTTGACGTTCAGTTCGACGGTCTCGCCCAACATGCCGAATACGATGGTGTGCTCGCCCGGGTTGTCGCCGACGCGCAAGGCGTGATAGCCGATTTCGTTGTGCGGACGCTGGCCGGTGTGTCCGCTGCGGCCGTGGCGATGCTGATCGATCTGCATGGCGGCGGCAACGATCTCCCCGAACCGCAACGCGGTTCCGCTGGGAGCGTCTTCCTTGAAGCGATGATGCCGCTCGATGATCTCCACGTCGGCGCCGCCGGGCAAATCGGCCAGCGCGCCGGCCGCAATCTCGGTGAGCCGCATGACAAGGTTGACCGCCAGGCTCATGCTCGGCGACCACAAGATAGGAATCGACTCGGCGGCGTCCCGTATCGATTGCTTCTCGTCCTCGGAAAAGCCGGTTGTGGCGATCACTATGGGGATTCTTTTTTCCACACAACGCGCCAGCAGCGACAGCGACGGGGCCGGTAAGGAAAAGTCGATCACCACCTCCACGTCGTCCGGCAAGATGTCGGCCAGTTCAATGCCAATGTCGCTCGCCCCGGCGACCGTCCCCGCATCCTGCCCAAAGCGGGCATGCGCGGGATTTTCCATTGCCGCGACGATCTCGATTTCCGGATCGGCGTCGCCCAGGGCGACTAGCCGCTGCCCCATCCGCCCGGCTGCCCCGTGGATTGCCACCTTGGTTACCGACATATTGCTACCCGCGATGATGATTTGTAGTAACCGGGGGCCAGCACCCTCCGGCTGATGTTTTCTTACCCGTAGAGTCGAATGGCTCGGATGATTTCGTCGAGGTCGTTGCCGACGGCGACTGCGCGATTGGCGAACGAGGCCCGCTTCACGCCGCGGCTGCCGAGGACTTCGTTGAACTTCTCCTGATCGGTCGTGTGGTAAGCGACCGTCGCCGTGGGGTCTTTCAGTTGATGCCCGGTGAGTACGCACACCACGCGATCGCTGGGAGCGATCACCCCTTCCTCGCGAAGCAGTTTAGCCCCGGCAACGCTGGCGGCGCTGGCCGGTTCGCAGCCGTAGCCACCGGCGCCAACCTGAGCCTTGGCGTCGAGCACCTGCTGGTCCGTCGCCTCGCGGACCACGCCATCGCAAAAATCGAGCGCCCGCAGGCACTTTTGCAGATTGACCGGGCGATTGATCTCGATCGCGCTGGCAATGGTAGACGCCCGCTGCTGACCGACGTCCAGGTCGTGATAGTAGTCGGCAATCAGCTTCTCGTCCGGCAGTCCGTCGTTCCAACGCAGCCCGCGACGGTGATACAGCTCGTATAGCGTATCGGCGCCGGCGGCGTTGATCACCGCCAGCCGCGGAGGGCGGTCGATCAGTCCCAGCTCGCACAGTTCCATGAACGCCTTGCCGAAGCTGCTGGAGTTGCCCAAGTTGCCGCCGGGCACCACGATCCAATCAGGCGGCTCCCACTGCAACGCCTCGAGCACGCGAAACATAATCGTCTTCTGCCCTTCCAGGCGAAACGGATTCACGCTGTTGACCAGGTAGATGCCGAGCTTGGCGGTCACTTCCTTCACGCGAGCCATGGCGTCGTCGAAGTCGCCGGTGATCTGCACCGTCAACGCGCCATAATCGAGTGCTTGCGACAGCTTGCCGTATGAGATCTTGCCGCTGCCAATGAAGATCACCGCCCGCATGTGCCGCGTTACCGAGCAATAAAGGGCCAACGAGGCGCTGGTATTGCCGGTCGAAGCACATGCGGCTCGCTGCGCGCCGACGCTCTTGGCATGGGTGAAGGCGGCTGTCATGCCGTTGTCCTTGAAGCTGCCGGAGGGGTTGAACCCCTCGTATTGCAGGTGCAGCCGGCCGGCGTCGAGACCGACGAACTTGCCCACGCCGTCGGCCGGCTGCAGCAGCGTTTGGCCTTCGCCAATGGTAACAATCGAGTCGGCCGGTGCGAACGGCAGCAGTTCGCGAAATCGCCACACGCCGCTGAAGCAGGTCGGATCGTGGCGTCGGGTCCACTTGGCTTCGAATTCGCTCAACTTTCGCGGCGGCTGGGCGCGATCCCAGTCGTAGATCACATCCAACAGCGACCCGCACTTGGGGCAGGCCACGAGAACCTGTTCCACGCCAAAGGTGGCCGCGCAGGTTGGCAAAATGCAGCGCTGAAAAGCGACATCGGTGTGGGTGGAAACGGTAATCGCGACAGCCTCCCTGAACAGCCAATTTGCCCAGCGCATGCGCCACGCGGCGGGCGGCGCCCGCCATCGATCGGAAGCTGTAAGTCTAGGCGGTTTAACAGAATGCTTCAAGTTAGCCCCTCCAAGAACAAGACTGGGGGTTTGACGGCTGCGCGGGGCCGATTTAGACTGAAAAGTCTCGCTACATTAAGCCGACGCCGCCCAAAGGAACCACAAATGCCTGCTCGTAAGTCCGGCCTGAAAAAGACCGAGTCGAAGGTTTACAAGGAACGTTTGATCGTGCTGCGAGCCAGGTTGCGAGGCGACGTCAACGCCCTGGCCGACGCGGCTCTCAACAAGACCCGCAGCGAAGCCAACGGCGACCTGTCGAGCATGCCGATCCACATGGCCGACATCGGTACCGACAACTACGAGCAGGAATTCACGCTCAACATGATGCAAAACGAGGGGGATACGCTGCAGCTCATCGAGGACGCTTTGGAACGCATCGAGGACGGCGCTTACGGACTATGCACCGCCTGCGATGCCAAAATCCCGAAAACTCGCCTTAACGCCATTCCCTACACGCCTTATTGTATCAAGTGCGCCGAGGCTCAGGAAAACGGCGGCATCCAATAGCGGTGCGTCAGAGCAATCGACCCTGCCAGTCAAACGCCTCTCCAAGCTAATTGGCTTGCGGCGCCCCTAGCGCCGATTCAGGCCGGGCGATGGACTGACAACCTCCGACTGCCAACGAGAGGCGAACGACGGAATGCCCCAGCCCCTACCGATCAACCGCTATATTGTTTTTATCCTGATTGTCGTTGCCGGCGCCGCGGCCGACTTGGTTTCAAAGGACTGGATCTTCGCCAAACTGTGGGGAGACCGCGGCCCGGACGGCCGCAAAATCTGGATTTGGCCCGACTACGTCGCCTGGGAACTGGGCCTAAACGAAGGCGCTTTGTTCGGCATCGGCCAAGGCCTGGTGTGGCTGTTCGCGGTGCTCAGCTTCCTGGCCGCCGCCGGCATCCTGGTGTGGCTGTTCTGGATCGGCGCCGCCCGACATTGGTGGCTGACGATCGCCCTGGCGATGGTCTTTGCCGGTATCCTGGGCAACTTGTACGACCGCCTCGGCATGCATCAACTGACCTGGCCGGAGGAACTCGCCCTCCGCATCGGCCGCGAACCGGGCGGCCGCATTTATGCCGTTCGCGACTGGATTCTGCTCACTTATCGCGGCCACAAGTGGCCTAATTTCAATATCGCAGACAGCTTGCTGGTGTGCGGCGCGGCGATGCTGTTCGTGCATTCCCTGTTCGGCTATCCGCACTCGGACGCTTCCTCGACTAGTGAAGGATCCTCGTCGGAACAAGATTCGCCGTCGTAATGTTAAAACGTCTACTATTCGAGAGGTTCCCCTGTGCCCCCACCCGGCTCTCGCCGATTAGGTTTCAACCACGGTTGGTCCTCGCTACGCTCCATCTTCGATTTGGAAAGCTCCGGACGCGTCTTGTTCTATTCGGCGCTCGTCGGCGTCGTGTCGGGATTTGCCGCCGTGGGATTTTTCTGGACCTTGAGCACTTTTCAGGAATACGTGCTGGCTGAGCAAATCGGCTTCGAACCTCCACCGGCCGGCAGTGAACCGCCGGTCGCCAATGTGCGGCTGCCAGAGCGGTGGTGGCTTGTACTGATTGGACCGACGCTGGGCGGGCTGGCATGTGGAGTGTTGGTGTACGGACTGGCGCCCGAAGCCGAGGGACATGGCACCGACGCCATGGTTCGCAGCTTCCATCGTCTGGCAGGTTCCATCCGTGGACGCGTGCCCATTGTGAAGGCAATGGCCAGCGTCTTTACAATCGGCACCGGGGGTTCGGCCGGACGCGAGGGCCCGATCGCACAGATTGGCGCTGGGTTCGCGTCCTTGCTCGCCACTCGAATGAAGTTAAGCGGTTGGGAACGCCGCCAACTCATGCTCGCCGGCGCCGCCGGAGGTATCGGCGCAGTGTTTCAGGCGCCACTCGGTGGTGCATTGTTCGTTGTCGAAGTGCTGTACGCCAGCACGGCGATCGAGTTTTCGGCGCTGATTCCCTGTATTGTCTCGTCGGTGGTCGCCTACTCGATGTTCGCCGCCATCTATGGTCCGGGACAGGCGTTCACCACGCCCGACAGCATTGCGTTTGAAGGGTTTCACGAACTACCAATCTACCTCGTATTTGCAGTCGTTTGCGCCGTGGCCGGATTTCTCTATGTCAACATATTTTATGGCATGCGCAATCGAGTGTTTCGCAAGATTCCTATTCCACGCATGCTCAAGCCGGCTGTGGGAGGACTGATGCTGGGCGTGACCGCATTGTTCTTCCCGCATGTCATGGCCGGTGGCTATGGCTGGGTGCAGCAGATTATCGACGAGCAGTTTGTTCCCCAAGGCGGCATCGCGGCCGGGTGGCTCGTCGGGCTTCCGCCGACGGTACAATTGATCTCCCTGCTCGCAATGCTCGCCGCGGCCAAGATGGTCGCCACGAGTTTTACCATCTCCTCCGGCGGAAGCGGCGGCGTGTTCGCTCCGAGCTTGTTTATCGGCGCGATGCTCGGCGCCGCCTACGGTTACTCGGCTCAGGCGATTTTCGGCCCTGGGGCCGTTCCACCGCCTGCCGCCTTCGTGCTGGTCGGCATGGGCGGCTTTTTCGCTGGCGTCGCCAAGGTGCCGCTAACGGCCCTGATCATGGTGTCCGAGATGTCCGGCTCCTATCATTTGCTGGTACCGCTGATGCTGGTTAGCTTCCTGAACGTCGCCATCCTCTCGCCCCGCTGGACCTTATACGAGGAGCAAGTCACTTCGCTCATCGACAGCCCCGCCCATTTCGGCGACTTTGTTGTCGATGTACTCGCGCAGATTCGGGTGGAAGCGGTCTACCGACCCGATGAGTATCTCGAACTCGTACCTGAGAACATGCCATTAGACGACATCATGCGACTGATCGCTGTATCGCAAACACACTACTTCCCGGTCGTGGACGAGCACCAGCGGATGGTCGGCATTTTCTCGTTGCACGACGTTCGTAGCGTTCTACGCCGCGAGCATCCAGACAATCTGATTGTTGCTGCCGATATTGCCACCTTCCCAGTAATCACCGTGACGCCGGAAGACGATCTGCATACGGCGCTGCGGCGGTTCACTCGGAAGAATATCGACGAGCTTCCGGTGGTCGATTCGTCAGACCCCCGCAGAATACTCGGCATGCTCCGCCGCAAGGAAGTAATCGGCGCTTATGACGAGCAACTTTCCATGTTGCGCAATGATGGTTATAGTCGCTAATGCAGTAGTCTGCGTGCCGCATACCTCACCGTTATACCCGCTCGAGTTCTATATGACTTTATCCGACCAAGCAACACTGGCCCGCCTCGATCACGCCCGCCGGTTCGCCCGTCAGGCGGGCGAGCGGACGTTGCGATACTTTCGCGACGCCGCTCTGGTGGTCGATCGCAAGCAGGATGACAGTCCGGTGACCATCGCCGACCGCGAAGCCGAGATGCTGCTCCGCCAGTTGATCGAGGCCGACTATCCGGCCGACGCCATTCTCGGCGAGGAGTTTCCCGAAAAGCCCGGCGACAGCGGTTACCAATGGGTGCTCGATCCGATCGACGGCACCAAGAGCTTTATCCACGGCGTGCCGCTGTACGGCACATTGATCGGTCTGCTCTACGAGGGAAAATGCGTCGCGGGTGTGATCTACATTCCCGCGCTGGACGAAATGGCCTACGCGGCGCTCGGCCACGGAGCGTGGCACGTCGTCGGCGAGGCCGAGCCGGTTGCGGCCCGGGTGTCGCAAACCGGGCGGCTCGATCAGGCGCTGGGCGTCACCTCCGAGATTGCCTCGTTCCGCAAGCGAGGTGCGTTCGAGACCTTCGTGCAGCTCGACGAACGGGTACGCCTGTTCCGCACCTGGGGCGACTGCTACGGCTACCTGCTGGTGGCGACCGGCAGGGCGGACTTCGCGATCGACCCGCTCATGAACTTGTGGGACGCCGCCGCGATCAGTCCCATCCTGGCGGAAGCAGGCGGTCGATACACCGACTGGCTAGGCGTCGACGACGTCCACCAACCGGAAGGCCTCGGCAGTAACGGCCTGCTACACGAATCGCTGGTGGCAATGACGGCAAAGTCGAAGTAACCTTCGTGCGTTACCTGCCAGCTTCGGTCACATAAGCGTTCATGCTACACCAGCGCCACGATCTTCTTTCGCTTGACTTCGTTGATGGTGATCTTATCTTCCCGGGCGAGCCAGCCGAGTGCTTGCATGGTTTGGTCGCGGGGGGCCTCGACTGCCTTGATTAGCTTGGCCAGCGGCAGCGGACCGTGCGTGTTGAGCACTTGCCAGACTAGGCCCGCAGTGTCGCCAATTTGCCCAATTGCGTCGGCCGGGGGAGCGGATGCCATCGTTTTCGTTCTCCGTTGCGCGTGAAGATGCGGAAGGACCGATGACGCCATTCTAGCGAACCACACCTGCCGGCAAAAGTCCCGCAGTTTACCCGGACCAGCGACCGGGTATTCCATGTTGCATGTGGGATGGAGGATGTTGGACGGGCCGCAAAGACGAAAAAAGGGTCCGATCGGCACTGCGGGATGAGCCGATCGAACCCCTGGCTTGGTCGTGAAAACTGGCCGTTTACTGCTGCCGCCATACCCTGGCGGTGTGCCTATGATTCACAAACCTCGCGACGACCCCGGCCGCGGCAACATGCGGGTGCCGCCGCGCCCATGGATCGAACATGACAGTCATCCCTCAATGCATCAGGCGTGCCAAATGAATCGCCGGGGGCAAAGAACTTGAGTCGTTCCGCAAAAAATGGGGAAAAACAGCCCAGCCGCCCATAATCCGCCCGGCAACGGCACCCGGCAAGATTGTAACTTTTGCAACAACACCGCCGGAAAAGGAAGATTGTTGCAAGACGTGGGATTTCAGATTTCAGATTTCAGATTGCAGATTTTGGCAACACTTCACCCGACGGATGAAGGACGCTTCGGCAGATCCAACCCTTTGAATCCTAAATCTGAAATCTGAAATCTGAAATCCTAAATCCGCCCCCTCATTCTTCAACCAGCGTTGCCGTGATCGTGGCGAAGACGCCTTTGGCGGACTCATAGTCGCGGTCTTCGGCCTGGCAGAAGATCAGATAGCTGGCCAAGCCGTCGCGAAACGCCCGCACTTCGGCGGAATTGGTCAGATCGAGGCAGACGAAGCGCATATCGTAGCCGGTCAGTTGATGGTTGCCGACCGCCTCGCTGACGGGCTCGGCCTCCAAGTCGGCGTATTCTTCCTCCATTACCCGCAGGGCCTGGTCGACCATTTCCTGCGGTTCAATGTCGATCGGATTGATCTGCAGCGACCAAAAGCTCGCGTTCGGCCCATAGACCGAAACGGTCTGCTCGTTCTGCTGCAGCTCGTCGAGGTCGAGCTCCCAGTCGTCGGGATACTCGAACCGCACGCCCAGGCTGTCGAAGGTCTTGCTCATCGTCACATTCTCCCATGTTGAACGTTCCATTTTACCGAAATAGGAGAGTGCCGGCAGTGGCGCTGGGCCGGCAGTGGCGCTGGGCTTGTGCGGGGAAACCCCGCTTTGGTAATATCCGCCGCGGGAGGCGGGAGGCGTGAGACTTGAGGCTTGAGTATATAGAGATAATCTAGGACACTCCTGTCGTTCCGTTTACTGTGCCATGCCGTACCGCCTCGACCGATCACTGAATGCGTTCTGCTGGCTGTCGTTATGCGCGGCTTGCTTTGCCGCGGCGGGGTGCAGTTCGGTTTGGCGGCAGGGGCCGGTGTCGCGATCGGTGGCCGAGTCGCGGCAATTGACGCAATCGGGCATGGCGGCGATCGAACGGGGCGACTGGCAACTGGCCGAGAACGAATTATCCAAGGCGATCGCCGCTTGTCCCACCGACGCCGAAGCGCGGCTTCGCTACGCCGAAACACAGTTGGCCCATGGCCGGCCGCAAGTGGCCATCGAGCACTTGGAAGAGGCCCGTCGGCTGTCAAACAACGATCCCCGCATTACCACCCGAGCGGGCGAAGTCTATCTGGCGATGGGCCGCGCCGAAGAAGCCGCGCAGCGGGCCGATCTGGCGATCACCCGCGATCCCGGCGCTTACGCCGCTTGGGCGCTGCGGGGTCGCGCGATGCGAGCGCTGCAACGTCCCAGCAACAGCCTGGCCGATCTACAACGGGCGCTCTCCCACCGGCCGGACGATCCGCAGTTGTTGGCCGAGATCGCCGAACTCCATCGGCAGTTGAACCAACCCCGCCGGGCGTTGCTCGCCTTGCAAAGTTGTTGCGAAACCTATCGCGTCGGCGAGGAGCCGACCCGGCTATTGGAGATGCAAGGCGAAGCCTTCGCGGCGCTCGGCCGCTACGACGACGCGGTCGACGTCTATGCTGCTTGCGCCGCACGGGAGCCGACCAATCCGGGGCACTTCTACCAACTGGCCCGAGTTCGCCTGCAGCAAGGCGATGCGGTCGGCTCGGAGTCGGCCCTGCGACAGGCGCTGGCCCTGGATCCGCGGCACGCACCCAGCCTGAGGCTGGCCGAACAGATGAACCCCGCAGTCGCCGCGCTGCCGTTGACGCAGCGGTAAGGGGCGATTCGCGGCCGCGAAAATCGTAGTAGGATGGTGTTCGGGAAGATTGCCAAAGCGGGCAACTTCTCCCTTCGGGACCAAGCGGCCTTGTCCACCCAACCTGAACTCCAGCGCGGCGCGTGCTATGTATCCGCACCCAATCCAACTTCGCGAGCCGTGGCGGCGAACTCTCAACGGCGACGCGCCGCTCCTCTCTCGCACGTTCAACACACCCACCGGGCTGGAGCCGCATGAGGCGGTGTGGCTGGTGATCGAGCGTCCCAGTGCCGCCGCAGAGTTGCACTTCAACGGCCACCCGCTCGGCGTCGCGGCTCCGGCCGCGGCGAGCGAGTTCGATGTCACATCGCATCTGGCCGCTCGCAACGAAATCCAGCTCCAATTTCACCCATCGGAGGAAAGGGCGGAATTTGCGAGCGTGCGGCTGGAGATTCGGTTAAAATCGAAGGATTGAATCGGGGGCGTCCGGCTGGAGCAGTTCGGGCTCGGGTCCGCTGCGGCCAGGACTCAAAAGAACGTACAACACACTCGACCGCCGATAACTTTCCTAAGTACCTAGGATCAAATTCTGTGGAGTAAACTGAGGAGAAAGGAGTCAACAGAGAATCCTTTCCTTTGTTCTCTCTGCTTCCTTCTGTTCAAAATGTTTGTCCTAAACAATCCGTCGCCAACCTTAATTGCCTGCATATTGCGGCTGGAAGCCGCAGCCACTTTTTCAGATGCTAGCCGCCGTTACTTTAACCTTTGGATGATCATCCATGAGAATTGTCTTTTGTCTCGCCCTGTTGTTTGTGTTCCACTCCCCTGCCCTGGCTGCCGATGAGAAGCCGAATCAACTTTCCGAGGCCGAATTGGCCGAGGGCTGGATTCAACTGTTCGACGGCGAGTCGCTCTACGGTTGGAAGCCGGCCAGCAAAGCGAACTGGGAAGTCCGCGACGGAGCGATTCACGTCAGCGAGGGGGAGCCCGGCCTGTTGCACACCACCACGCAGTTCGGCGACTACGTGCTGCGGGTGGACTTCCAAGCCGCGGAGCGAACCAACAGCGGCATCTTCCTCCGCACCAGCCCCCGCCCGGCCAGTCCTACCGACGGCTGCTACGAGGTGAACATCGCGGAACTCGGCGTGAGCGACTATCCGACCGGCAGCCTGGTCGACCGCGCCAAGAGCCAGGTCGACGAGTTGGGCACCGAGTGGCACACGCTCGAGGTCACGGCCCAAGGCCCCAAGTTCACCGTCAAGCTCGACGGACGGCAGGTGTTGGAATATACCGACGAATCGAATCCACTCGGCCGTGGCTTTATCGGCTTGCAGTTCAACCGCGGCGCTGTGGCGTTCCGCAACATCTACCTCAAGCCGCTGGGCCTCAAGCCGCTGTTCAACGGCAAGGATCTCACGGGCTGGACGATCCTTGAAGACCCCGAAGGCCAGAAGGACAAGTCGACATTTGAAATTACCGCCGCCGGTGAGTTGCACATGAAGAACGGGCCGGGGCAGTTGGAGAGCGAGGAACAATTCGCCGACTTCGTGTTTCAGACCGAGGCGTTCGTCAATGGCAAGGAACTCAACAGCGGCATCTTCTTCCGTTCGATTCCAGGAGAATATCAGAACGGCTACGAGGCGCAGATTCACAACGGCGTCACCGACGGCGATCGGAACAAGCCCAACAACAGCGGCACCGGCGGCATCTTCCGCCGGCAGGAAGCCCGTCGGGTGATGGCCAACGACTTCGAATGGTTCCCCATGACCATCATTGCCGAGGGCAAACACATCGCCACCTGGGTCAACGGCATTCAGGTGGCCGACTGGACCGACACCCGCGACCCCGACCCCAACCCCCGCCGCGGCCTGCGTCTGGAAGCGGGCACCATCATCCTACAAGGCCACGACCCCACGACCGATCTGAAGTTCCGCAAGATCGAAGCAGGGGAAATGCCGCCGCGGCGATGAGGAGAAGAATGCCAGAACAAGATGCACAAGCGTATCCGGCGAACAGAGAGTACTCACACGTGAGCCACCGTTTATTACCATTCTGAAAGCGAGGGAGCAGGATGAACCGCTACTTCATTTCTTTGGCTGTCGCCTGTACC
Organism: Pirellulales bacterium; assembly: GCA_041744995.1. Lineage (GTDB taxonomy): Bacteria > Planctomycetota > Planctomycetia > Pirellulales > UBA7805 > JBBDLY01. The sequence continues at coordinate 14,364 of JBGTJT010000002.1, forward strand.
TGTGTTTTCACGACCTTTGCCCGCGCGGAAGAACCCGCCGTGTTTGAACGGTTGCCGCTGGAGCACCCGGCGACTGCGATGGCACTCACGGCGGACGGCAACTGGCTTGTCGTTGCGCATGATGCGGCGAATGAACTCACAGTTTGGGACGTTGCAACCGGCAAATTGGCACGGAAGGTTGAGTGCAAGTCGCCGCAGTACGTGTTGTGCCGCGACACGCGGGTGTTTGTGGCCAATGGTGATGAGTTCACGGTTACGATTTATGACATGCAGAATGATTGGAAGATTACCAAACTCGTCCAGCCGCTATTCAAGCACGGAGGAGATCGAGTAAGCCGCATGCCCGCGGCTTTTCTATCGGCTGCGAAGGGAGATTCGTTCAACAACAAGCTACTTGTCTTCCCAAACTGGAACTCCACCACGGCTTGTCTGATAGATATCGAAAGCGGCGAGTGGAAAAATACAGGATTTCGAAGCTGCCCCCGAGGCGAGATGAGCTACGATGGTCGCTCCATTATGTGGCAGTCGTTTAGCAAGGATGATAATCCCCGACTTCTTTCACTAGATCAACGATCAAACCGCGACGACGCTGAGAAGAAAGGGATGTATCCCCGCCTTTATCAAACGTATCCGGGTGAACTCTGGATCGGCGGCGGACGGATCTATAAAGGCCGACCTGTAAAGGCATTGACACCGGCCTTGGGGCAAATGCTTATCGCCGATCAATCCCGGCAGTTGCTCTATGCCTTGGATGGCGACCGTATTCGTGCCGTGACGTTAACTGAGAAGGGTGTAACTCGCATCCCGCTTTTATGCAGCTTGCCCGTAGAGCGTATTTTGTTCAGTTTGGATTCGGTGTTGGTCGAATTCCTTCCAGTCGCCGTTGAGGTAAATCGACCGTAGGTAGAGCATGGCCTGGGCGCCTTC
>JBGTJT010000003.1:0-2314 GCA_041744995.1 Pirellulales bacterium
GAAGGCGCCCAGGCCATGCTCTACCTACGGTCGATTTACCTCAACGGCGACTGGAAGGAATTCGACCAACACCGAATCCAAACTGAACAAAATACGCTCTACGGGCAAGCTGCATAAAAGCGGGATGCGAGTTACACCCTATCGAATAGGAGTGAATTGAGCGTGCCGGAATTAAAGTCGGCGTCGATGTAGGCCGTTTTATTGTGCTGGGTGCCGACGTTCACAGTCTGGTCGAGAATGGTCGCGCGGTGCTCGCCGGCTTGAAACTCGGCGTTGATTTGCGTCTGCGTCAGCGCCGTGCCGCTGTACAAGCGGAACTCGTCAACAGTGCCGGTGAAGTTCGTTCCCGCCCAATTGCCGACGACCAACGGGTTGTTCGTCGGATGGGTATTCAGCGCCACGACTTTGGAGCCGGCGAGTTGGCCGTTCACGTAGGCGCGGGCTTCGCTGCCGTCGTACACCAGCGCCATGTGCGCCCAATTGCTGTTCGTCTGGACGGAAGTGAAGTCAAAATCGGCACTGCCCCAAAACTGCGCCCGCCATTGATTCGCGCCGACGGTTCGCAGACTGAACTGTTCGCTATTGACATTGGGGCCGATCGAAAAGAAACCGCCGCCATCGAAAGCTTGCGTATTGACCCAGGCCGTGACGCTCTTCGGCGCGCTGCCGTTGATGCCCAGGTCGGTGGCATTTTGCCCGGTCGTCATGGCAGGTCCGGCACCGTTGAATTGCAATGCTTGTCCTGACACCCCGGGTACGAACACGGGCGCAGCCAACGTGCCGTCGCGTCCGTTGCCGGAACTATCCAGCACGTCGCCGTCGAATTGGTATTCGACTTCCAAGGACGCTGCCGACGCGTCGTCCGTGATCAGACATCCCAACAACATGCCGATTGCCAAGCCGCTTCCCAGCGGAAGCACACGATGCTTACTGTGCCGCAACATGCCGGCGAAGGCGGTCGATAGTGAAACGTGTTTTGTAGTCATCGTCGTAATACCTCGATAAAAGAAGTGAACGAAAAGAAGGGTTGTCTGTTGTTGCTACTTGCCTCTTCGTGCGAATGATTTGCCGCGAGGGCGCCGTTACGGAGCGCCGGCGGCGTGCAGCTCGGTTATCTCCTCGGCGGAAAGGGGGCGACTGAATATCAGCACTTCGTCGATCAAGCCGTTAAACGTCCGGTCCGGGCGTTCAAAGTTGTTGCCAATCCACACCGGGGCATCGTTTTGTGCCAGCGTGTACGCTGGATGTTCCTGGCTGGCGTCGAGCCGGCCGTCGAGATAAAGCCGCTTGACGACCTTTTCTTCCTCGACCTCGAACACGCACACCGCGTGATGCCATTGTCCGTCGACGATCGCCGTGGCGCCTTGCAGATCGGCCGCCGTGTCGCCGTCGTTGGTGCCGAAGGCCAACACGTCCTCGTCCCCATGGCGATGCAGCCGCCAGGCTGTGTCTCCCTTGGTGACGATCGCCTGCCACGCGGTCGTCAACGCGGAAGTACGGAACCAGGCACTGATCGTAAAGGAGCCGTTCAGTTGAAACGGTTCGCCGCGCGAGTTCGCAATCTCCACCCGGTCGGGCTTTCCCTGGCCTCCAAAGCTTAGCGCCGGCTTGGTCGACCAGCGGCCGATCCGCCAACTGGCGGCGATCGAATCGGCGGCAAACTTGTTTTCGGCGTCCGTTTCCGCTCGATTCGCCAATCGATGCCGCCGGGCGTCTTGCGACTCGCACAGCCAGGCGGCAAGCAAATGCGGATCGGCAAGCCACGGCTTGAGGGCCTCTCGCCAGCGATCGTCTTGCGGGGGCGCAGCAAATGCGAACAGCGGCTGCGACAGATCCAACTTTGCGTCCGCCAATCGCGCCGGCGGTTGATCGACTTCAAAGGTCATCGACTCGCCGTCGTTGAGTACGAATTCGAACTTCGCTTTCGATTTCCCCCTGGGCGGTCGCGCCAGCACTTGCCCCTTCAGCACGTGCAGTTCCGCCCGCCCGTTGGCTTCGGCAAACACGGCGAATTGCGTCCCTTGATCGACTATCTCCGCGGCGGCCGTATGCACGGTAAAGCCGACCGCCCGCCGAGGCACGTCGGCCGACAATCGCCCCACTTCCAGCAGGCAGGCGTCTGATTCGTCGAGCACCAGCACGGCAGGCCCTTCAATCCACACCCGCGCCCCGTCGTCGAAGGCGATCTCCGCGCAGCCCGACTGCAAGGCAATGCGTTCTCCGGCGTACAAGTCGGCGCCGGCGGTCAATGGTTCTTCTCGAGTGGAGTCCGCTTCCCATTGACATCCCGCGTCGCCGGCAATGCGGGCCAGGC
>JBGTJT010000004.1:0-8114 GCA_041744995.1 Pirellulales bacterium
GCCTCGCAGTCGCGCCATTTCCTCGCGAATCTTGTCCGCTTCGTGGTGGGAACTCAAGTCACGTCTCCAGCTAGTAGTCGCTCCGATGATCCGGCAGGGGTTACTTGAAGTTCGGTACGAACTTCGAGGCGGCCTCCATCACACTGCGGCCGAACTCCTCCATCGTGTTGTGCGAGCGCTTGTGAGATGTGGTGGCCTCGGCGACTGCCACGCCGATCGCCAAACCCACGCCCAGCCCCACGCCAAAGGCGGCGAAAACCGCCGCAGTGGGGTGCTCCTCCACGGACTCGCGGACACGGGCTTCCGCCTCGGCATACTTTTCCTTGGCTGCTTCTGCCTGAAATCTGGTATCCATAACGTGATCGCTCCTTTACCTGGATGCAGTCTGAATGAAATAGAACGAAGAGCCGCTTACTATTTGTGGCTCTTCAACATGAGACCGACCACCAGACCGGACACCAAGCCGACCCCGAACGCAATCGCCAGCGACTCCGCCGGCTTGCGGCGGACGGCTTGTTCCGCCTGAGCGTAACTTTGTCGCACGTTTTCTGTGAGTCGCTCCTGCTCTTCGCGGAATCGCTCACCAGTATCGTGGGCAAACTGGCTGGCTGCCTCGCGTGCGCGGCCGACCCCTTCTTTGGCCCGCTCGGCGTAGGTCGCGTTGTCTGCGGCGAGATCCTCGAGAAACGATTCAATCGTTTCCCGGGCTTCGCCGGTCCGCTGTTGAATCAGCCCGACCAACTCGTTGGCGTCCCCCTCGAACTGTCCCAACTCGTCGGACGTCAATTGGCCCCAGCGTTGCTGGATCTCGCCCTTAAGTTCGTTCCAATGACCTCGCAATACTTGCTCATTCATCTTAATTACATCCTTTGCAATGGGTTCTCGCTACGACAAACGATCCTCACGTATCCGGCACCGACCGCTTCGTCGCGATCGAATTCGCCGGCGACATGCACTTTGCGGCCGATAAGGTGCAATTCATGTGCCGAGCGCCACGTCGCTTCCGCCACCGTGATTCTACTATTGCAAATGGAGCATAGAAAATGGTGTGTGGCAACGACCTTACGGAAATTTCCGCCGAATAGTCGATCCGATCAACCTGCCATTAGCGGTTGATCGTTTGCCGGCCACGACAATCTTGCCTAGGCCGCCTTGCAAGCACGGGCGTCGTTCGCTCAATCGAACTAGAAACGAGCCATATCGGGCGTGCAACGACCGTTTAGGCGAACTTCCTAGCCGATTTCGCCGCTGGACGTCATCGAATGGCATGCTGTTTGCTTCATTTCCAATTTCAGCGAAAGGCGAAAATGCTTTTCGATCGTTCGCGTTTAGTCCATTGGATAAAGGAGAACTACAATGCTTTATTGGGCACTCTTGTTTTTTATTGTGGCGATAATCGCAGCCATTTTTGGTTTTGGCGGGATCGCCGCAGGTGCGACCAGCATCGCACAAATACTGTTTGTCGTCTTTCTGGTGTTGTTCATTGTGAGCTTGATTTCGGGCGCATTCCGCGGCCGGCGGCCACTGTGAAGATAGCCAGCGAAACCGAGAACAGTTTGTTCAAACAGTGAGTCGGTTGTTCGCCGCCCACTTAAGTTCAGCGATGACCATAACGGTTCGCACCACTCCTAAAAGGCGGTGCGAGCCGTTTTTTCGTTCGGATGGTTTCGCGCAGACAATGGTTTCTCGCCGACCACTGTCCTGCGCCGCTCTCCGCGTGATAAACTGAAGTGAAGGAAACGTGACTTTTTTGGAACGGAACTAAGGCGGCGAGCGACGTCATGCAACACGAGCCATCTGGCGGGCAATTTCCGGCGGTGCGCCTGCGCCGTAACCGTCGCCACGAGTGGTCGAGGCGACTGGTCCGTGAGCATGGCCTTGCCGTGGATGACCTCATTTGGCCGTTGTTCGTGCAGGACGAAGACCGCTCGGCGGGGATACCTTCGATGCCGGGCGTTGATCGATTGTCGGTCTCGCTGCTCGTCGAGGCGTCAGTCCAGGCCGTGGAGTGGGGCATTCCGGCAATCGCCATCTTTCCCGCCACCGAGCCGTCCAAAAAAAGTGCGGACGCCGCAGAGGCCGTGAATCCCGACAACCTGATCTGCCGAGCCACCGCAGCCGTCAAAAAAGCGGTGGGCGATCGCCTCGGTGTTATTTGCGACGTGGCGTTGGACCCCTACTCGAGTCATGGCCAGGATGGGTTGGTCATCGACGGCTATGTTGACAACGATGCCACGCTCGAGGTGTTGTGCCAACAGGCGGTTGTCCAGGCTCAGGCCGGCTGCGACGTGATCGCGCCGAGCGACATGATGGACGGCCGGGTGGGCCGAATCCGCGCGGCGCTCGACGAGGCGGGTTTTGCGCATGTCCAAATCATGGCGTATGCCGCCAAATACGCGTCCGCGTTCTACGGTCCCTTTCGCGACGCGGTTGGTTCGGCGGCCAATCTCGGCGGCGGCGACAAACGCACCTACCAGATGGACCCGGCCAATAGCGACGAAGCCATTCGCGAGGTCGCCCTCGACGTCGCCGAGGGGGCCGACATGGTGATGGTCAAACCGGGTATGCCGTATCTCGACGTCGTGCAGCGCGTCAAGCAAACCTTCGGACTGCCGACGTTCGCCTACCAGGTGAGCGGCGAATACGCCATGCTTTCCGCCGCCGGCGAGCGGGGTTGGATCGATCTGGAAAAAACAATGCTGGAAAGCCTGCTCGCCTTCAAGCGGGCCGGCGCCGACGGAGTGCTGACCTACTTCGCCCCGCAAGTCGCGAAGCTGCTCGCCTGATTTGGGACACGCTATGGCAACCAACGACTTGACACTGAGCGAGGCGCAGCAACGCGTCGACGCCTGGATTAAACAGTACGGCGTGCGGTACTTCTCCGAGTTGACCAATCTGGCTCAACTGGTGGAAGAAGTGGGCGAGGTAGCCCGCGTTGTCTCGCGCACTTATGGAGAGCAGAGTCACAAGGCCGATTCTCAACCAGGCGAGCTGGCTGATGAATTAGCCGACGTGTTGTTCGTGCTGATCTGCCTGGCCAACCAGACCGGCATCGACCTGACCGCCGCCTTCCAGGAAAACCTCACTAAGAAGACCAGCCGCGACGCGCAACGGCATCAAGACAACAAGAAACTGCACGGCCACGATTCCGCGGACGCCTAGACCGCCTGTTCTATCAGCTGACAGCTCGACAACCGGAATGAATCTAGCAGATGTTGGGTTTGGAGAAGAAGTGATCCGGCTGACACTATTCCGATGCTCCCGCCGTCAGTATGTACGGCGAGTTCAAGATGAAGTGTATTATTTCGTCCGTAAGGCGTTTAAACTATGAGATTGCGATTTCAAGCTTAATTGTTTGCAATGTTGAGGCGCTTGGATATGGAACGGTACGGTGTAATTCTTGGTGGTCTGATCGTCTTATGCGGCTGTGGCTCTGGTGACGATCCAGCTAAATTTGCGAACCTAAAAAGGGAAGTGGCATCTTTAAAAGCTGCTGTCGATATTGGTGTTGATGATGACGAGTTGTCTGACCACGTGAAGAGATGTCAAGCCGAGCTTCTTTTATTGGGCGATGAAGTCCTTTCGAGTACTGAGACTGAACGCCTCAAGGATTATCAACATGCCTTGGATGCTTTCAAAGACAGTGTTCGGGTTTGGCAAATTATTGAAAGATATCAAGAGTGGCACGAACACTACAAGCTGAACAATACTATTCCGGGATTAACGGTAGGCAGTACTGCTGAGCAAGACGCTTTTGCGATGAGAGTCAACTACCTCCCGCCTGACAAAGAATTATTGAAACTTGTAGACGGATATGCAATCGACATGCGAGGCGAATTGACGTTTGGTAACGAACGGGTATCGGTTCCTTCTCAGGGTATCGTGAAATTAATGTTGCTTGAAGGAAATCGCCGATTGATTGCAATAGAAAATAATGAAAAGGGTGGCGGCAAATAACGGCAGAAATGAATGCAGCCGGTAATCGAAATGAACGACAAAACCTGCATCTATTGCGCGTGGCGAACGGGCAATTCACGTGACCATTTTCCACCAAAGTTAGTACTTAGCAAGCCATACCCATCGAACCTCGCAACCGTGCCGGCATGTGAGGAGTGCAATAACGGCTACTCATTGGACGAGGAATACTACCGGCTGATTATCTTTGGACTGTTTTGCTTTGGTGAATCGGCCGAGGGAGTGTTTGAAGGACCGATGTCACGATCCTTCAATCGCAACCCATCGTTGGAAGCCAAGATGTTCAAGTCGCTTGGCGTCGACGAGGAGCAACGGCCCTATGTAGCACCTGAAGCTCAGAGGATCGGGCGAATTGTCCAGAAAATGGCGATTGCTATACATTTCATTGAAACCGGCCTGCGGCCTGCCCTTCAGTCGTGGTATTCGAGCGAGTTCTTTCATAGCGAGCCGGTTCCTCAATCTTCACGGCTGACATTTGCTCCATTTGTGGAATCGTTTGGACCAGATTTCCTTTACAAGTTTTGGGTTCAACCTGAGGATAAGCGTTGTTCGCTAGTGCAAATTACTCACTTCAATGAGGTTCACTGGCTTGTGACCATCTCTCCAAAGACCACCGACAAGCCCTACGATTCAAATCGAGGGTGGGCCATTCGACACTGAACTGCGACCAACAACCGTTTGCTGCTCTGAGTTTTGGCAACGGAGTGGTACTGCTGAATTCCGCCCCTGCCTTACCCGCAAGGGGTATCACTGCTGCCCTCAGCAGCGGATTCTCGCAACACGGCCGGCCACTGCTGAGGTCGGCAGTGGCACCCGTCGAAATTCTTCTCTCTCAAATGTGGAGCTTCAGCTTTTCGCGGCACTGATGATGAATGTGCGTCATGCATTGGGCAATAAAGACGTCCGCAGCGATATAGTCGGCGAGATTCATCTCGACGCCTTTCCGTCCGTGCGCAACGGCGTTCCGCTTCTCGTACAGTTCGGCGCGGAATTTCGTGAAAGCTGCTTGTTCGCTCTTGCTGCCATCTGGCAGAGTCGTGATTCCAAACACCCGAGAGAATACCTTCTGTCTCTCGACGTTGTTCTCCGCGTGCCGACGTAGCCACGTCCAAAGAGGTGGTTTCTCGTAGACAGGCGCTTGCTCGGTTCCCTTTGGCACTTCCAGGAAAACTTCGGGGTCTGCAAATATTTCTTCGTGGTCGTATTCGTGGCCCAGCACGCCGCTCGGCCGATAATAAAACAGCGCCTTGAGTACGTCCATCTCAAACTGTTCCGATGCGCCAAGCAGACGCACCAAGGCAGAAGTAATTACGAAGCTTGACGGGTTGGCCCACCCCGCACCGCTTCGCTCAGCACCGAAGTCAGCACTCACTCCCGCCGGAGCGGCACTCCCGAGAATTAACTGCTGGGGGTCGGCTCCATATCCTTGTTCAAAGCCCATATCAAGTGCGTGGGTAACACGGTATCCGTCATCAGGGTCGCCGGGGAATTCTGGTGTGCCCGAAAAGTCGATTCGACGAATCCGTCCTGTCAGTACGTACCGTATTGACTCGCGAATAGCCTCTGCCTGGCGCATTCCTGTCCACCAGATTGGTCCCCACGTTTCTTGCATCTGTTCACCTTCATTACTATGAGTGAATTGAAAAAATGAAGTTAGGGACACACTTCCTGCAACGAGGTTCGCGAAAAAGAAACTTTAGCTATTTTCCTGGCTCTTTTCAAACAAAAACATTGCTCTACCGTGAGTTTGGCCGTTGGCCAAAACGGCTCGACCGCCGGCTACACCGCGTTGGTCTTCGTCACCGCCTGCCCCAACTGCACGGCCAGTTTGGCCAACACCAGTTGATTGAGGCTGACGCCTTCTTGTTTGGCTTCGCGCTGGCGGGCCGCGTGGAGCGACTTCGGGAGCCGGACCACGAACCGGCCGCTCTTTTCCGGCGTCGCGCCGGCTGGCGGACCGGTTTGCTCCATCCGCTGTTTGAGCAGCGCCCGCCTGCGGCGACAAGTCGTTTAACCCGTAGCCGGAGCGGAACGCTGTTGAACATGGCTTCGGCGGTAGCTGCCAGTTGTTGCCTCCGCCGAGGCAAGCTCGGCGGAAGGCGGGGCATTCCGCTCTGTCAAGCTCTGCCCCGCCGTTGCACTCTTTGGGTGTCACTGCTGCCCTCAGCAATGGATTCTTGTAACGCGGCCGGTACCTCATGCGGCTCTCGATCAGCACGAGGCAACATCCATCCAAGCTTCATGCCGCGTCCGATACACAGCCACTGCTGAGGGCAGCAGTGGCACGCGGGCCTGTTGGCCAAGGGCCAACTTCACCGTAGCCAGGGGCAACGCCCCTGGAGCGGATCGTCGCCGCAACCGTATTGGCTGAAGGCCAATCTCGCCGAGCCGCCCGCGGGCGAATTTTTTCGAGAATGTCGCGCGCAACATCCAGAATGCGCGCCAGTGTAGCGAGTTCACGGCTTCCTGCCTAATCCGTACTGCTCGCGAACGTCGCGTAAATGTTCTTCCGCCGGAATTCCATTGTCTCCCAGTTCCATATCTCGGAGCGCGGCCTTAACTGCCAATTCGTCCTTTGCGGCTTCCGCCGGTAAGGGATTCTCGAGTCGCCAGCGGTCCCAGAGTTCGTCCAGCGACAGACTCTCGTCCTGTGCAATCGCGTGCTTGGCAAACGCGGTGAATGCGTCTAATTGCTCATGCATCATCGTCATGATTCGCCTCCTCGATCCGAAATCTAATCCAACCCCTCGTGCTCCACTTGCGGCCAATACGTATCGAAGTCGAAGTCGGGGCTGTTGTCCAGGTCGTGGCATTGCAGGCAGTTGTTGAGCACCTTGGCTTTGCCTTCCTCGGTCGCCAGCGAGACCCGCATGGCGGCTCGGGCCGCGTCTCGTTTGATTCGATCGGCGTCGAGTTCGCCTAGTTCGATGAGCGCGTGCTCGCGTCCGCCGCCGTGGCAGTTCTCGCAGCCTTGATCGACCAACTGGGGCGTCTTGTCTCTGCTGATAAAGCCGCTGGCGTAAGGCACGTACTTTTGCGGCTCCCAGCCAACCACATGACAACTGATGCACTCGGCGTCGAACTGCCGCGGCGGGTCGAGCTTTTCCAGCGTGGCCAGCGCGTGGCCGTGCGTCGTGCCGCTCCAGACGTCGTGGGCCGTCGTGTGGCAGTCCGCGCAGGTTTGGCTGCCGATGAACTCATGCCCGCCGGGATCGGGCAGCGGTTTGATCCCCAGCCCCTCCCAGCCGAGGACCTTCAATTGATCCTGATAGTTGACCATCACCTGATACATCGCCGGCGAGTCCTCGAACCGGCCGTCGAGCGGCACCCGCTGGTAGCGGACCGGCTGTTGGTTGTCGTCGTAAAAGCCGAGCACGCCGACGTACATTCCCTTGTGGCTCAATTCGATGAATTGGGTATCGGTTCCTTCGATCACGCTGGGGGTCATGGGAGGCGGATCGGTATGGCCCGGTGCGACCACGACGTCGAAGTCGGCGAATTGCCTGGCCAACTGCTGTGCTTCCTCCGGCTCGCCGCTGACCAGCAACACCAACTTATCGGCACCGGCGTTCTTCATCTGCGCCACTATCGGCGGCAACGCGTCGGCCGCCGGCTTGGTGGAAATTTCCTCGTTGCTGAGCTTCGCCCGCTGGCTGTCCGCCAGCACGGTGGTGACGGCGAACTTCATATCGCCGACTTCGATCAGCTTGAACGGTTCCGCCATTCCGGAATCGAATCCCAGTACGCCGACGTTCGCCGAAACGAAATGCGGGCTTTCAAAGTCCTTGATGGTCGAGATCAACACGGTTGGCGGCAGCCGCAAATCGTCGCCGCCAAAGCCGACCACCTGGTAGCCCATCTTGTGCAGTGCGTCGGTGGAGGCGTTGTACTTTAACTCGGCCTGCGATCCGATGCGGCGAACCAGTCCTCCCATTTCGAGCGGCTCAACCGGCCAGCCTTTTTCCTCAAGCTGCTTGAGCAATGTATGGCGACGGCTGACGCCCCCTTTCTTTTTGTCCAATCCGGCACAGCCGCAAGCCTCGATGTAGCCTTGTTGCTGCCCGGAAAAGAGCAGGGCGGCGCGGGGCTTTTGCCAACCTTCGAAAATCGCGCCGTTGAGGGCGACGAAGTCGGTCTCG
>JBGTJT010000005.1:0-13422 GCA_041744995.1 Pirellulales bacterium
GCCGTTTCTTAAGGCCGGCCGACCGCAAGAGCTGCTCACGCAAGCCAACGCAATCCTCGGCCAAGGACAGCTCTCGTTGGCCAAGTATTTGTGGATTGCGGCGGCGCAAGAGAATGAACCGCTCAGCACGCACAACATCGCGGAATTCTTGCAATACATGCTCCGCCGCGTCGACTGGCGACGCGATTTGCATTTCCAGACCAGCACCACCATCGACACGCTCGACTATACCGGCAGCGGTTTGAATCAAGGTTCGAAACTGGTGATCGCCGCCCATGGGCCTCCGTTGCGCGAACTGCCCAAGGAGTTGCCCGCCGACCTGACGCTGTCCGACGGATTCTCCGAACCGGCGGTCGTGATGCCTGGCGTTCTGGCCATTCGCGGGCCGGCGTTTCCCAACGATCCGCATCGGGAACCGAGCGCCGGTGGGGCGGACCCTCGCATGGAAAAGTTCTGCCAGACGATGGCCAAGCAAGCGGAAGAGCGCGGCCAAGCGGCCGGCGGCATCGGTGGTTTTCCGTTGGTGGTGGTCGCCAACGACAGCCGCTTCGTGGCCGAGTCGCTCAACAACTTCCTCTGGGCGACCTTCACCCGCAGCAATCCGGCGGCCGACGTGTACGGCACGGCGGCGGCAATTCGGCAGAAGCATTGGGGCTGCGAAGGCTCGCTGGTGATCGACGCCCGCACCAAACCGCATCACGCTCCACCGCTGGTCGAAGACGCCGAAGTTACCCGCCGAGTCGACGCCCTGGCCGCGGCCGGCGGACCGTTGCACGGAATCATCTGACGGGAATTCCCACCATTGACTTCTAACGAGTGGATCATCGTCGCTTGGATCGCCATGCTGGGAGGCTGCCTGGGCAGTTTCCTCAACGTGGTGATCTACCGCTGGCCGGCCGGACGCAGCATGGTGTCGCCCGCCTCGGCCTGTCCGAAATGCGGACACGCGATTCGCTGGTTTCATAACATTCCTGTACTGGGCTGGCTATTTTTGGGCGGACGCTGCCACGACTGCGGCGCGCGGATCTCGATTCGTTATCCGCTGGTTGAGGCGTACCTGGCCGCGATGTTTCTCTCGCTAGCGATTATCTATCTCGTTGCCGGCCGCGCGCTGGCCGAGCAGGAGTCGATCGACTGGCTGATTCGCGCCGCGCGATTCGGGCTATTTGCACTGCTAGCTTGCGTGCTGACTTGCTCCGCCTTGATGCAATACGACCGCGCCCGGGTGCCGCCGGCGCTGCTGATGTGGCCCTTGCTGCTGGCCGTCGCCGTACCGGTGCTGCTGCCGGCGCTGCGCGAGCCTCCCCTGACCGGCTTGGCGATGCCGCAGTCGCAGTCGGTCTGGCTGGCAGTGGTTGCCGCGATCGCCATTACCGGCGTCCGCTTCGATCGACAGACCGCCAGGACCACGCTTGGGGAAACAGCATTGATCGGGGCGTTGCTCGGCCTGTGGGGGTTGACGATCGTAGCCGCCGCCGCCACAGTCGCGGAGTTGCTCTGGACGTTGTTGGCACGCTGTTCGGCGAGAATCAAACCGCTGCCATGGTCGCTGTTCTTGTGGTTGGCCGTGTCCGTGGCGTTGTTGTCGATGCGTCGCCAATTCGATGAGATACTTCCGGCGTCGGGCGTCACAGATTATGTACCGTGGCTCTTATTGGGGGCCGTCGCGGTTGTTTCGCTCTCGACCCGGCCGCTTCGTGCGGCGATGAACCCACAACCCAGGAGGAACAGAACATGACCGATTCAGCCGAACAGCGACTGAGGCGGATCGCCGAATCGTCGAGCTACCTATTGGCCGAGGAAGACATTCAACTGCTAAAGCAGGACGAGCTTCGTCCGGTGCGGATGCAGTTGGAGCTGCTCAAGCCGGAGATGATTCTCGCCGCCAACAAGATTCGTTCCACCATCGTGGTGTTCGGCGGCACGCGAATCGTGGAGCGCGCCACGGCCGAAGCCGAGCTTGCCGAACTGGAGCGATCGCTGGCCACAGCGGCCGACGACGCCAAATTGCTGCGAGCCAAGGAGCGGCTAAAGCGGCAGCTTGCCAAGTGCAAGTATTACGACGAGGCTCGCGAGTTCGGCCGGCTGGTATCGACCGAGTGCCAGACCGACGACAAGTGCGACCATGTGATCGTCACCGGGGGCGGTCCCGGCATCATGGAAGCGGCCAACCGCGGGGCGTTCGACGTGGGGGCCAAGTCGGTGGGACTGAACATCACGCTGCCGCACGAGCAAGAGCCAAACTCCTACATCACGCCGGAACTCTGCTTTCTGTTCCGTTACTTCGCCATGCGCAAGCTGCACTTCTTGATGCGGGCCAAGGCGTTGGTCATCTTTCCCGGCGGGTTCGGCACGCTGGACGAGATGTTCGACGCCCTGACGTTGCGGCAGACCAACCGCATGCAGAAGATCCCGATCATTCTGTACAGCCGAGACTACTGGAGCCGCGTGATTGATTTCCAGTTTCTGGCCGACGAAGGGGTAATCGACGACGAAGACCTGCAACTGATCCAATACGCCGAAACGCCCAGCGAGGCCTGGAATATCGTGCGGGAATTCGACGCCACCAGCGAGGCCCGCCTGCCGCTGGAGGAGCCGACCCAGGACAAACCGACGGGCTAGCATAAGCCGTCCACTGGAGCCTTTCGCAACCGCCACAGCCTGCCGGGGTGGTCTGCGCTCCCCAGGGCGATCGTGTTATAATAGGTAAGTTCCTCTTTCCCGGCCCCTATTGTACTCATGAACGATTCCAACCTGATGCCCGTCGTGCTTGTGACCGGCGCCGGTTCGCCGCGCGTGGGCAACTGCATCGCCCGCACGATGGCTGCGGCCGGGTATCGGGTGGCGGTGCATGCGTTGACCTCGATCGACGGCGCCCGGCAAACCGCCTCTGAGCTGACCGCCGCCGGCCAGCCTGCGATCGCGGTGCAGGCCGATTTGCGCGAGGAGGATCAGGTCCAGGGGATGATCGCCCAGGTCGCCCGGCAGTTTGGTCGCATCGACGCATTGGTCAACTCGGCGGCCATCTGGGAGTCGAAACTGCTGGAAGAGGTCACCGCCGACGACGTGCGGCGGCATTTCGAGGCGAACACGCTCGGCACGTTTCTCTGCTGCCAGCATGTGGGGCGGTTGATGGTCGGCCAGGACAGTGGCGGCGCGATCGTCAATATCGGCGATTGGGCGATCGTGCGGCCCTACTGCGAATATGCCGCGTATTTTCCTTCCAAGGGGTCGATACCGACCATGACCCGCGCTTTCGCCGTTGAACTGGCCCGCCGCAATCCCCGCGTGCGGGTGAACGCTGTGCTGCCCGGTCCCGTCATGCTGCCCGACGATATGCCGCCGGACGAACGCCGGCAGGCGATCGCCGGCACCCTGGTCAAACGAGAGGGAACGCCGAATAATGTTGCGGACGCTGTGCGATTTTTGATCGAGAACGACTTCATTACTGGGGTATGTTTGCCTGTCGACGGCGGACGCACGGTTCACTCCGATCAGCAGTAAACGCCGTACAGGCCGGCCCACCGGAACAGACCACCCGCGGTAAACGTTGTGCGACCGGCTCCCCGGTTGTACTTTACCGATGGCAGAGGAGTATTGTCGTGACGCTTAAGTCCAAGATGTCGAGCAGTGCGACGGCGCTGGCGGTTATGCTGTTGCTCTTTGGCGGCTGCCAGCCCCCCGTGGCGGAAACCCCGACCACCGACGCTCCCGACGGCACGGCGACCTCGACGGACCAGCCGTCCGACCAAGGCGGTGCGCTGGAAGAGGATCCGCACGATCCGCAAACGCGCAAACTCGGCAGCAGTGAGTTGCTGCTGGTGGACGACTTTTCGGCGTTGTCCGCACAGGAGTTGTTCGACGGCGCGCGGACACTGCGACGGCATCTCAGCCGGGGCGACACCGACGCGAACCGAGAAGACGACTACCGCGCCTCGCGCCGCAAGATTCTGGAAATCGCTGATGAGCTGTTGACCCGCGACCTAGAGGAGCGGCTGCGTTACGGTGCGATATTGATTCAGTTCGATGCGCTAAGCGAGTTGATCAACGTCGAGACGCCGGGCGCGGTCGACGAAATGGAGCAACTGGCGACCGGCTATCTGGAAGCGAACGATCGCGACGTCGTCCGCGTCGCGCGGGAACATTTATTGATGCTCGAAACATTGCGGCTCGCCGAGGACCGGCAGATCGACGTCGATAAGCTAACGCAATTGATCGGCGATTATCTGGCCGCGGCGGCCGAAAACGATCGACGCTTGACGCATGCCGATCTGATGCTGGTCCGCCAGGTGGCCACGGAATTGGAGAACGCCGGGCGCTACGGGGCGGCGCAGCAAGTCTTTGAGTTGGCCGGCACGGCGTTCGTCGACGCCGACACTGAGGCGGTCCGCGGAACCGCCCAAGACATTGCGAACAATGGGCTGAAGCGTCTGGCGCTGGTGGGCGAGCCGCTGGTGCTTTCCGGCACGCTGATTGACGGCGGTTCGTTCGATTGGAGCCAGTACGAAGGCAAGATCGTGCTGGTCGACTTCTGGGCTTCGTGGTGCGGACCATGCGTGCGAGAGTTTCCCGCCTTGAAGGAGAAGTATGCCAAGTATCGGGAGCAGGGCTTCGAGATCGTCGGCGTCTGCCTGGACGAAGAACCCAGCCCGGCGGAGCGAGCCATCTCGCTATTCAAACTGCCGTGGCCGATCCTCTACAGCCAGGACGACCAGCAACGCGGCTGGAACGATCCGCTCGCTAAGAAGTGCGGCATACACAGTCTGCCGGCAATGTTTTTGCTGGACCGCGAGGGACGCGTTGTGTCGCTCTCGGCCCGGGGGGAACGGCTCGACATGCTGCTTGCCGAGATGCTGGAGGATTAGGTTCACTGAATCGCAATTCCGCCATCAACATCATCCGAATCCATACGTTCGTGTCGGGCAACCACAGCATCACCAAGCCTCACGTATTTCCGACTCGCCTTGTTCCGGCCGCTCGAAAGGTTCGTCACCCCAAAGCTCTCGCAACCGATCAAAGAAGTCCGGCGGCCACGGATCGAACCGATCGATTGGGCCAGCTTCAGAAGGATGGATGGGCATTACTCGAACCGGCGTTCCCTCTGGCCAATCAACGGACTCCGACAGTTCAATATGTCCGTTTCGAAACGTTGCATTAACGGAGTGCGTCATGGGGGCCTCACGTAGAGCTTGTATCTTCCTCTTGCTATTGTACAACCAATCGATTTTATCGCGAGTCTGTGAAGACTACGTTTCGTGAGTCGCGGCAAACAACTCGCTCGGCACCAGCGCGGCTGTGGCGGGTGCCAACGGCCGAATCGCCTCGTCGCCGCGATGGACGGCATGACTGGCAAAGCCGCTCGGCCGCGGATCGCGAAATACATGGACACAATCCTTGACTAGGTCCACCACCCAGTAGTCGCAGATGCCGGCCTCGGCGTAGAGCAGCATCTTCTCGCCCAAATCCATCGCCAGACTCGATTCGGCGACCTCAACCAAAAGTTCGACATCGTTCGGCGATGGATGTTGAGTAACATAGCTCTTCTTGGCCAGCCACATCACATCCGGCTCGGGTTCGCTCTCAAGCTCCGGCATGCGGGTCGGCCCCTGGATGCGAATAATCGTCTGGTCCTGCGACGTGATCCGAAAGCTCCATGCCGTGAGCCAGTCGACCGCGCAAGCATGCCTCAACCCGATCGGGCTCATTTTTCGAATCTCCCCTCGAATGAGTTCCACCCGCTGCTGGCCGGGCACGGCAAACACGCCCCCTTCCACCATTCGTTCATACTGAGCGAGTGTAAAATGGGTCACGGTACTCATGGATTCTCCTGCCTTATTATCGCAAAATGAGCCTCTGTATATGATACCGAGCGCACGCCTGCCAGCCAAACCCGAAACCGGCCAGCCGCAGTTCGTGCGAGCAGGGCATTTCTTCCATCCTGCAAAACGTTAAGAATAGTACCTTCAACATCAAGCATACTCACAACCACCCCGCCATGCCTCCACTGCTCCAACTTCAAGACGCCCACAAACGCTACGGCGACAAGGTTCTGCTCGACGGCGCCGATCTGACCATCAACGACGACGCCAAGTACGGCCTGATCGGACGCAACGGCGCCGGCAAGTCGACCATGGCCCGGGTGCTGCTGGGCGAGGAGGAACTCGAGGCGGGCGAAGTGATTCGTAGCCGCAAACTGCGGCTGGGCTACCTGCGGCAACACGATCCCTTTCTGCCCGGCGAAACGGTCGAGCAGTTCCTGATGCGCGACAGCGGCCAGCCCGACTGGCGCTGCGGCGCCGTGGCCGCCCAGTTCGAGCTGAAAGGTCCGCTGCTGGAGCAGGAGATTCGCGAGCTGTCCGGCGGCTGGCAGACCCGGGTTAAGCTCACCGCCTTGCTGCTGCACGACCCCAATCTGCTGCTGCTGGACGAGCCGACCAACTTTCTCGATCTTCGCACGCAGTTGCTGCTGGAGGAATTTCTCAAGGGCTTCAACGGCGGCTGTCTGGTGATCTCGCACGATCGCACGTTCCTGGAGGACGTCTGCGACCACACGGTCGAACTCTCGCGCGGCAAACTGACCACCTTTCCCGGCCGGCTGGAGGCCTTTCTGGAATACAAGGTCGAACGGCGCGAGCACGACGAGCGGGTGAACGCCACCGTGATGACCAAGCGAAAGCAACTGGAGGAATTCATCGC
Organism: Pirellulales bacterium; assembly: GCA_041744995.1. GTDB lineage: Bacteria > Planctomycetota > Planctomycetia > Pirellulales > UBA7805 > JBBDLY01. The sequence continues at coordinate 6,697 of JBGTJT010000005.1, forward strand.
CAAGAACCGGGCCAACGCCGCCACCGCCTCGCAAGCCCGCAGCAAGGCCAAGCAGCTCGAACGATTGGAGACGATTCATCTGGAAGGCCCCGAAACCGCGGTAAATATCCGCCTGCCGCAGGTCGATCCGCGCAAGGGGACCGCGCTGGCCTGCCGCAATCTGTCTATCGGCTACCCTGACCATACGGTCGCCGAGAAGATCGATCTCGACATCGACCACGGCGCCCGGATGGCGATCGTCGGCGACAACGGCCAGGGCAAGACGACGTTCCTGCGAACCGTCGTCGAGAGCCTGCCGCCGCTGGCCGGCGAGTTCAAATGGGGCCACCATTGCGTGCTAGGCGTCTACGCGCAGCACGTCTACGGCAGCCTGCCGCCGAACATGACGGTGCAAGAATACTTGGAACGACGGGCCACGGTCGATACGTCTACGCAAGCGATTCTCGACGTCGCCGGCAGCTTCCTGTTTCGCGGCCCCGAAGTGGAGAAGAAGACGCAGGTGCTCAGCGGCGGCGAACGGGCCCGGCTCTGTCTGGCCGGCCTGCTGGTCGGCAAGCACAATGTGCTGGTACTCGACGAGCCGGGCAACCACCTTGACGTGGAAACCCTCGAAGCCCTGGCCGACGCGCTGACCGAGTTCGCCGGCACCATCCTGTTCACCAGCCACGACCGGCACTTCATGCACCGCGTGGCGACCGGCGTGATCGAAGTCCGCGACGGCCGCGTGGCCAATTATCACGGCAACTACGATAGCTATCTGTACCGTGTCGGCAAGGAGATCGCCGACGGCGCACGCGGCGCGACGGCGGCGACCAAGGCGAGCGGGACCAGCGAACCGCTCGACAAGGAAGCCCGCAAGAAAGCGAACCAGCAACGCCGCGAGTTGCGCAAGCAAGCTTCCAACCTGGAAAAGCAAATCGCGCAGTTCGACGCCCAACGGAACAAGCTCAACGCCACACTGCTGGAAACGACCGACGCCAAGGAGGCAGAGAAGCTGCACCGAGAGTTGACCACGGTCTCGGAACAACTCAGCCAAGCCGAAGAGCGATGGCTGGAGTTGCAGGAACAGATGGTTTGAGGTTTGAGGCGTGAGGCGTAAGGCGTAAGGTTTCAGGTTTCAGGAAGCGTCGCGTCAGACCCTTCTCCCGTCGGGAGAAGGTGGCCGAAGGCCGGATGAGGGCGAACCACCAGAGCGTTCAGCCATCACCAATAACAAATAACAAATACGAAATAACAAATAAAAGACCCCGGAGTTTGGCGATGCAAATGAGAACCTTTCCCGCCACGCAAACCCCCGTCTCGGAGGTCGGCGTCGGGACCTGGCAGCTTGGCGGGGCCGAGTGGGGCGACGTCTCCGAGGAAGACGCACTGGGCTGCCTCCGGGCGGCGGCCGACGCCGGGACCACGTTCATCGACACGGCCGACATCTACGGCCTGGGGCGCAGCGAGTCGCTGATCGGCAAGTTTCTCAAGGAACGCGACGATCGCGACCAATTCTTCATCGCCACCAAGCTGGGCCGCCATCCCGAGCCGGGTTGGCCGGACAATTTCACCAAGGCTACGATCACCGCCCATACCGAAGCCTCACTGAAACGTCTGGGCGTCGAGGCGCTCGACCTGACACAGACGCATTGCATACCCGAAGACGTGATGCGCGAAGGCGAAGTGTGGCAACATCTTCGCGACCTGCAAGTGGCCGGCAAGATCAAGGCGTTCGGCGCCAGTGTGGAGTCGATGGACGAAGCGCTGCTCTGCCTAGAGCAGGAGGGCATGGCAAGCCTGCAGATCATCTTCAACATCTTTCGCCAGAAGCCGATCGACGTGTTATTCGAGAAAGCCAAGGAGAAGGGAGTCGCCCTGATCGTCCGCCTGCCGCTGGCCAGCGGGCTGCTGGCGGGCAAGTTCACCAAACAGTCCACCTTCGGCGAAAAGGACCATCGCAACTTCAACCGCGACGGTCAGGCCTTCAATGCCGGAGAGACCTTCGCCGGCTTGCCGTTCGAGTTGGGCGTTGACCTGGCCAACGAGCTCAAGACCATGCTGCCGGCCGAGCCGCGGGCCACGATGGCCCAATGGGCGCTACGGTGGTGCCTCGACTTTGACGCCGTGACAACCGTCATTCCGGGAGCAAGCAAGCCGCAACAGGCGGCGGATAATGCCGCGGCCAGTGAATTGCCGCCGTTGTCGGAGGAGTTGCATGAGCGGCTGAAGTCGTTCTACGGTGAAAGCGTAAAGGACAACATCCGCGGGAAGTATTGACAATACCAGCACGCAGCGCATGGTTTCGCGTGCATCGGCGGCTGAGTAAGCTGTGCCAACCGGCATCCACTTTCAATTACCGAATCTGCTCTGGCGCAGATGCACTCGCTGGCGCTTCGTGCTGGTATTGGCCAGCTATGCCGCCTGGTTTGGTGGGGTGGCCGCTGCCGCCTGATTGTACGAAAACAAGCCGTCCCAAGCCGCGTCCAGCCGCTGCAGCGCCGCAGCAATCGGCACGGCTCGCACCCGCTCTTCGCCGGCGTCTTCTATCAGTTCGAGCTGGGCCAGCAGTTCGCCGAACTCTTCAAACAGCTCACCTGCCGCGGTCGGCTCGGGTGTACCTGGCCCGCCGTCGGCGAGTGGGAAGGTGTCGCGGTCTGCGAACGCTGCATAGCGATCTTTAAGTCGTTCCAGCGAAACGTGAAAACGATGGTGAAAGGTGGCGTCGAGCAGTGTGGCGAAGCGAGCGAAGCCGTCGCGGTCATCGTCACTGAGCGCGGGCGACTGGCAAAGTCGTTGGATCAGTTCCGTCTTGCGGAGCGGGATGTAATGTTCGCGTGGAACGGGTGTTAGCGGCGATTCGCTCATCGAGAATTCCCCACGATATGCTGGCAGCGTGGCGAACTGTACGAAAGGCTGGGTTCCGATTCAATAGTAAACTTGCTTGCGTTGACATCACCTAGAGTGAATAATCCATTGCAGTTGCGAAGAAGGCTAACTGATGCAAAGAGCAAATCCATACAAGTCGCCCGAATCCACCCCAACCGATCGGCATGCCTCGCCGAAGTGGAGAGCTGCTGTCGACGGGTTCGCCAAGGGCTGCAAATACGGCGCATTGGTTGTCGGAGGTTCGGCGCTGGTAGCGGTACTGGCTGGCCGCGTCTTATTCATTGTCGCGGGTGGTTACGCGTTGCAGTTCGTTTCGGAACCCTCCCTAGGAGATACAATAGGAACGGTTGTCAGCTTCGCCGCGGTTGGAGGTATTTGGACCGGCATTATTTTCGCGTTCGTTGGTACGATCCGCCCCAGACAAAAATAAGCGATGGTGGTGCTACCGCTCTTCATTCAAGATAAACGTCAGGCGAAAACGTGGGCGCAGGCAGTTCCACTCAACTATCGGACATAATCAACTGTGCAGCAGAGGCAGCGAGGCGCAACAACCAGTTGATCGAGCCGAGCCACATACTGCACGCGATTCTCCAGTGTGAGCAGTGCGCCGCCTACGGATTAATCGCAAGGAACGCCTCGAACATCGATATTATCGCCAGCAAATCGCACGCGTTAGTTCAGGCTGAGCCAGTGCAGGCTGAGATTCAGGAGGGCCAGCCTCAGATGAGTTTACGGATGAAGAAATCTCTAGAAGCGATAGTGCCCCTGGTCTATGGTGAGAACATCCGCGCATTTCATAGTGGCGATATCTTGTTGGGCATCCTGCGCGAAGGAACAAGCCCGGCGGCAGCGCTATTGAACGACTCGGGAGTTACGCTGGCGGAAATCGAGGCAGTGATCGAGTTTGAGGGAGAGACGGTGCTTTTTGATGTTGCGGTAAGTGGGGTATGACCGGCTAACTCAAACACCCAGTTTTCTGTTCCCAATATACCTGCCTTTCCTTGCACTCCTGCGCGATTCGAACAATTAAAAGTTGGCCTAACTGTTTGCCCGGTGTTATCATTACATTCGAATGGTATTCCGGCCGCAGAGGTACAGCAATGAGCGATCAAATCACCGTATCCGTCGATCCCGACGTCGCCAGCGCCTACCGGCTGGCATCGGAGAGCGATCGTCGCAAACTCGATTTGCTCATCAACCTGCGCCTACGCGACGCTACGCGGAACCAGGATTCGCTTAAGGACGTCATGCTCGAAATCAGCCAGAATGCGCAGCAACGCGGGCTGACTCCCGAAATCCTCTTGTCCCTGCTCGATGAATAGCCGCCCGCGGTACGTCTTTGATACGAATGTCATCGTCAGCGCCTTGCTATTCAATGCGTCGGTGCCGGGGCAGGCGTTCTCTCACTCGCTGGAACACGGAACGCTCTTAGTTTCCCAGCCGCTGATTGAAGAGTTGAACAATGTGCTCGTTCGCGAAAAGTTTAGTCGCTATGTCACGCGGGAAGAACGCGAGCGGTTTCTCGAATCGTTGATCCGCGAAGCAGAGCTAGTGGACATCGTGGAAACGATTGAGGCTTGTCGTGATCCCCAAGATGATCGGATTCTGGAACTGGCAGTCAACGGAAATGCCTCGCTGCTGGTCACCGGTGATGATGACTTGCTCGTGTTGAACGCATTTCGCGGTGTTGCAATTGTCACACCCGCGACGTTACTGGATTTGCTCGATCAGCGATCAACCGAAGAAGGCTAAGCGTGAAATCGAATCGCTCAACCAACTTCCGGATCACCCACCAGCGCCCCAGGCGCCTCGGCCGCCTCCATCCGCTCGCGCCGCACGCTGATCACCGTTGCCAGCCAGGTGGCCAGCAGGATCAACGAGCCGCCGGCCAGGGTGCGCAGCGCCGGATACTCGTATAAAAAGAGCGCCGCGAACAGTGTGCCGTAGATCGGTTCCAGGCAGCCGACGATGGTGGCGTAGTGGGCTTCCACGTATCGCATGCCCCGCAAGAACAGGGCGTGGCTGCCCGCCGTGCAGAGCAGGGCCAACAGTATCAGTAACAACCATTCGTACCAGGTGACCACACCGACGCCGCTCCAGGCGAATGGCAGCGTGGCGACGCCCGCGATGGCCAGGTTGTAGAAGGCGATGCTCATCGCCGAGTAGTCCGGCAGGATCTGCTTATTGAGCACGGTAAACAACGCCGCGGTCACTGCGGCCAGCAGGCCGTACACGACTCCTTGCGTCATTTCGTTGGAAAGGTCGTACTGTTCAATCATCAAGGCCATGCCGGCAATCACCAGCGCCCCGGTCGCCAGGTCGATCTTGCGAAGCTTCCGCCGAAAGAACAGCGGTTCGAGGAAGGCGACCATCACCGGGATCGTCGCCAGCGCCAACAATCCGGTGGCCACCGTCGAAACCTGCACCGCCTTGAAGAAGAACCACCAATGCACGGCCAATAGCAGACCGATGGCCAGCAGCTTCAAGCCGTCGCGCCGCCAACGAATGCGCAGGCTGTCGCCGACAATGAACACAATCGCCAGCAACGCTGCCCCGCCGACAAGCGTGCGGAACGAGACGATAAAGACAGCGGGCACATCTTCCAGCACCTTGCCGATCGGCCCGGTCAGCCCCCAGAACAAGGCCGCGGCATGAATCTCCAGGCGGCCACGGGTGGAGGGAAGCATGGAAGAGAAATCCTAAATCCTAATTTCGAAATCCTAAACAATGTTCGAAAGGCGAATGTTCGGATGCTCGAAAGGTTCGTGTCGCACGCGTCTCGAGCATTCCGATTTCGATCATTCGAATTTGTTTAGGATTTCGAGATTAGTGCTTCGGATTTCAGTACGAAATTAGGATTTCGGCCTCCGTCTAGTCGTCTAGTCGCCCAGCACATACGCAAACACCAACGGCGCCACGATGCTGGCGTCGCTGTTGATCATGAACTTGGGGGCGGCGACGTCGAGCTTGTCCCAGGTGATCTTCTCATTCGGCACGGCGCCGCTGTAGCTGCCGTAGCTGGTGGTCGAATCGGAGATCTGGCAGAAGTAGCCCCAGTGGCGGATGTCGAGTTCCATGTCTTGCCGCATCAGCGGGACGGCGCAGATCGGGAAGTCGCCGGCGATGCCGCCGCCGATCTGGAAGAAGCCGATCGAGTGGTTCTTGTCGGTCGCTTGGTACCAGTGAACCAGATGCTCCAACTGTTGCGTGCCGCTCTTGATCGCCTGGTGCGGCGAAGTGAACCGCGCGTCGGCCGGCAGCTTGATCCGCTCCTCAATGCAACGGGCCGTGAACACGTTGCCCAGGGTCGAATCTTCCCAGCCGGGCGTGTAGATCGGAATCTTCTTTTCCCAGGCGGCGATTACCCAGCTATGTTCCGGCGGAATCTGGTAGTGCGGACTGAGCCGATCCTGGTCGAGCAGTTGAAAGAAATACTCATAGGGGAAATATGACTCGCTCTTGTTGATTGCCGCCTGCCAGACGTCGATCAGGTTGCCTTCCAGGTGCCGGATAACCGTCTCGGGAATGCAGGTGTCGGTCACCCGGTTGAAGCCTTTTTCGCACAAGGCCGCCTCGTCAATCGGCGACAAGTCGCGGTAATTACTGGCGATGTAGTATTCGTCGTGGGCCAGCAGGTTGAAGAAGTCCTCCTCGAAGTTGGCCGCCGTCGAGCAAATGGCGTGGATCTTGTCCTCGCGAATCATCCGCGCCAGCGAGATGCCCAACTCGGCGGTACTCATGGCGCCGGCCAGGGTCAGCATCATCTTGCCGCCCGCGTTCAAGTGCTCGATCCAAGCCCGCGAGGCGGCCACCGTTTCACGGGCGTTGAAGTGACGGAAATGATGATCGAGAAATTGA
>JBGTJT010000006.1:0-11909 GCA_041744995.1 Pirellulales bacterium
GGCCGTGCCGGTTGCCACGCCGGTCGTGGTCGCGCCGTATTGGCCGTAGGAGCGGCGTAATCGCTGCGGCGAGACGCCGCAGCCACGTTCTAACAGCGACCAAGCGGCAAGAAAATTGCCGCACCGCTTGTGACGGAGCCGATTGTGCGGCATCTTGGTGGGTAAGTGAAATACATTCCAACTTCCCACCCCGCGCAAGGAGCACGACCATGCCACGACTCAACACGGTTGCCCCCGATCAGGCTGAAGGCCAAGTCAAGGAGATTTACGACGATCTGACCAAGAAAAAAGGGAAGGTGTTCAACATCTTCCAAGGGATGGGCAACAGCGCCGCGGCTTTGAAGGCGTACTTGTCGATGAACGCCGCCTTGGCCGAAGGCGAACTGTCGCCTAAGGATCGCGAAGTGGTGTACCTGGCGGTCAGTCAAGGCAATGGCTGCGACTACTGCCTGGCGGCCCACACGCTGATTTCCAAGGGGGCCGGTTTCAGCGAGGAGGAAGTCGTCTCGATCCGCCAGGGCAATCCGACCGACGCCAACCATCAGGCGCTGTTGAAGTTCGTCAAGCAAGTGATCGACGCCAAGGGCTTCGTTGACGACGCCGACATCCAGGCGGTGCAAGACGCCGGCTACACCGACGGGCAAATCGCCGAGTCGATCGCCTTCATCGGCCTGGCAACCTACTCGAACCTATTCAACCACGTCTACGGAACGGAGCTCGACTTCCCGCCAGCGGCAAAGGTGTAAGACACGTTGCCGAAGCTGCCAGTTTCGGCGGCGGCGCGGACGGCGTTGCCAACCATGTAGCCGGGCAGGCGAGCCGCCTGCCGCTGGTACCCGCGCGTCCGCAGGACGTCTGCTGAAATCGAAGGGAAAGGCAATTGTACGGTCGGCCTGGATTATCCGCACCGGCGAAGTCTTCCCGCGGCTCGTCTCGTGTTTATATTCCTTGAGGCAACTATAGCAATGAAAATTAATCTCCTCGACACAGTCGCGCTGATCGAAGACGTTCCCAAGTTCGGTCTTGCAGCGGGTGAGGTTGGTGCCGTCGTCGAAGTACTTGGGGACGGAGAGGCCTTCGAAGTCGAATTCTGCAACAACGAGGGGCAAACCTACGGACTGCACACCCTGCGGGCTACTCAGCTCGTGCCGCTTCACACACAAGGACAGGCATTGCGGTTGCGCGAAGCTGCTTAGCAAGCGACTCAGTCGTTGCCGATTCTGCCAGCTTCGGCGGCAGCACGGACGGCGTGGTCCAGCATTTCAGGCCGGGCAGGCTAGCAGCCTGCCCCACGACTCACCGCGGCAACTTCCTTTGATCCAGCCGCTCGCCGGCCGGCACGCGGATCGGCATGTCGAGTCCGCCGCTGGCCGCCAATTCTTCGAACAACTGCTTGCGCAACTGCTCGATCTGTTCTTGGAAGGCCGGCACGTCAATCAGGTTGTGTCGCTCGAGCGGATCGGTTTCCAGATCGTGGAAACTGTCGCGGTCCCACGTGCCGTGGTAATAGACGTACTTGTAGCGATTGGTGCGGATCGCCAATAGCGTCGGTGTGGCCGGGAAGTTCCATTCCCAGTGATACTCGTACAAGATGTGTTCCCGCCACGGAATTTCCTTGCCAGCCAATAGCGGCGCGAAGGAACGTCCGTTGAATTCAGCGGACTTCGGCGCGTCGACGCCCGCCGTTTCCAGCACGGTTGGGGCGATGTCGATATTCTGCACCATCTGCGGGATCTTGCCGCCTGGCTCGATCCTGCCGGGCGCCCAGGCGATCATCGGCACGCGAATGCTCGTCTCGAAGGCGTCTCGCTTGTCGTAAAAGCCGTGCTCGCCCAGATGGAAGCCGTTGTCGCCCATGTAGATGACCAACGTGTTCTCGGCCAGTTTGTTCTCGCGTAGATAATCCAACAGGCGGCCGATGTTCTCGTCGAGACTATGCACCGCCTCGCAATAGCCGTGAAAGAACTTGTCGAAGTCGGGCACCGGATCCTTATCGAACGCGCCGGTCTCCATGTGGTCGATGCCATGGATCGAGTAGCGGCGGTCGCGCACCCAGCGGGGTTGGCTGCGGTAGTTCCGCTCGGTGTTGGCCATGGTCTCAGGATAGTCGATCGCCTTGTCGGCATAGCGACCGGCATGCCGCTCGGCCGGCAGAAAAGGATAATGAACCGCCTTGAACGCCACATGCAAGTAGAACGGTTTGTCCGAATCCTGTTGCTCCTTCAGCCAGTCGATCGCCAACCGGCTGGTGATATCGGCGTTGTAGCCCTCAAACTGCTGCCGCTTGCCATTGATATTGAAAGTGGGGTTGAAGTACTCGCCTTGCCCCTTGAAGCTGGCCCAGTGGTCGAACCCCGGCCGTGGTTCGTCGTTGTCGTGCCCCATGTGCCACTTACCGACCAGGGCGGTCCGGTAACCGGCGCGGCGCATATACTCCGGAAAGAAGACCGTGCCCGCCTTCACCGGTCGCTGGTTGTCGACCACCTGGTGACGGTGCATGTACTGGCCGGTGAGGATCGACGCCCGCGACGGCGAGCAGAGCGAGGTGCTCACGAAGGCGTTCTGCAGGTGGGCACCCTCGGCGGCCATGCGATCGAGCGCCGGCGTTTCCAGCCACTCGGGCGAACCTTCATGGAAGCCCATGAAGTCGTGGCGATGGTCGTCGCTGAGAATGAAGACGATATTGGGCCGATCCGCCGCCTCCGACGTGGCGGTCACCAGCGTCAATAGAACGAGACCAATACAACTTCGCATGATGCAGAGCCTTTTAGGAGGGAGGAAGGAATGACAGGTGCGATTATGAACCACGGCTTTGCTCGTGGCAAATGAGTATTTCATGGAAGCAAACCCCCTGATGGGGTGCGACGAACTGGCTCCAGCAACGCCGGTCGCCAGTTTTACTTTGACATTGCGATGCAATAAGACTATAACCGCATTCAGCATCTGGCTGATTCAGGCGTAGCAGCCTGCGCAGCGGACGGCCAATTTCCCGCCTTAAGTAAACCCGCCCCAATAAATTCAGGAGTCAGCGCATCTTAGTCATGCGTGAGGTCTCCGCCTTGTAGGCATTGAGCACGACAAGCGGAACCATTTTCGAAGTTTCCTGCCATCGTTTTTGTCGATCGCGATCGTTGCTCTGCCAGAGTCGCGAGAAATCACGAATCGACGCCCGCCCAAGTCAATGGAGTACAAAGCTATGAAGTGCCGTGGTAATCGACTGAGTCGTCGAGGATTTCTGGCCGTGGGCGCCGTGGGAGGGCTGGGTCTGACGTTGACCGATTTCCTCGGTCTGCAGAAGGCGCAAGCCGAGTTGAAGCATTACGACGGCATCGAGGCGAAGGCCAAGAGCATCATCCATATCTTCCTGCCCGGCGGCATTGCCCATCAGGAATCGTTCGACCCCAAGCCGTATGCTCCCTTGGAGTATCGCGGCGACATGAAGACGATCCAGACGAACACCGGCGAGACCTTCTGCGAGACGGTGCCGCAATTGGCGAAGATCGCCGACAAGTTTACGGTCATCCGCTCGATGACGCATGGCGAAGCCGCCCACGAGCGCGGCACGCACAACATGTTCACGGGCTATCGGCCGAGTCCGGCCTTGCAGTTTCCCAGTATGGGCAGCGTGATCAGCCACGAGTTGGGGCCGCGGAACAACCTGCCGCCGTACGTTTGTATTCCGAACGTGCCCAACGAGTACGCCAGCAACGGGTACTTGAGTTCCTCATTTGCGCCCTTCTCGCTGGGAGCGGACCCGGCCAACGAGAATTTCAAGGTCCGCGACCTGACCATGCCGGGCGGCGTCGACGACGACCGCTTCGCCCGTCGCCGCAGCGCGTTGGACACAGTCAATCATCATTTCCGCAGTCGTCAGAACAGCGACGGCGTGGCCGCCATGGACACGTTCTACGAGCGGGCCTACAGCATGATCGCCTCGCCGCAAGCGCGGGAAGCGTTCGACATCGAGAAAGAGCCGGCCAACATTCGCGACGAGTATGGCCGCAACCAAGCGGGGCAACGGATGCTGATGGCGCGGCGGTTGGTGGGGGCAGGCGTCCGCTTCGTCACCCTGACTTACGGCGGCTGGGACATGCATCAGCAAATCACCAGCGGCTTCCGCCGGCAAATGCCCCCGCTCGATCAGGCGCTGGCGGCGTTGATCAACGATCTCGATCGAACCGGCATGTTGTCGGAGACGTTGGTGATGGTCTCCAGCGAATTCGGCCGCACGCCGCGAATCAACAAGGATGCGGGGCGCGACCACTGGCCAAAGGCATTCAGCATCCTGTTGGCCGGCGGCGGGATTCAAGGCGGTATGATCCATGGCGAGACAATCTCCACGGCCGCCGAACCGGACCGCGATCCGGTCATGCCGCAGGACTTGGCGGCCACCGTGTACAACCGACTGGGAATCGTGTCCGACAAGGAACTGATGGCCCCCGGCGGACGCCCGATCGAAATTGTCGACGGCGGCAAGCTGATCACCCCGATCATGGCTTAATGTAGAGGTCGTCCGCGGCGTCTGCTTAAGCGTAGACGCCGCGGGCAACCCATTTGCGGGGCCGACTTGCTTGGCAAGACACCCCGTGCTGATCAATATAGATAGACGCCCTCCCATCGCTCGGACGCCGGCCGACTCTCTCCGGTCCGGGCGCTGACAACTCGCAGCCTCCTACCTGGGTCGCCTCCCTCATGTTTGCTTCCATTCAGCGAATCGCATTGGTACTGATTGCCATCGTTGGCCTGCTGGCCGCGACTGGAGCCGCGCGCGCGGCCGATCCGCGCCTGACGGCTCTCGCGCCGCACGGCTGGCAGCGCGGCACGGATGTTGCCGTCACGCTCTCGGGCCGCAACCTCCAGGACATCCAAGAACTGTTGTTCTACTCGTCCGGCTTCGTGGTCAAGGAGCTTACGTCGGATAAACCGAACGAAGCGCAGGCGGTGATCGCGATCGAACCGAACTGCCGAGTCGGTTTCCATGTACTCCGCGTCCGCACGGAAACGGGCGTCAGCGACATGGCGGCGGTTTTTGTCGGCGCGCTGCCGCAGGTCGACGAAGTCGAACCGAACAACGATTTCCACGCGCCGCAGCCTATTGAGCTGAATAGTTCGGTCTTGGGCAAGATTGAGACGGAGGACGTCGATTACTACGTGGTCGAGGCCAAGAAGGGACAACGCATCTCCGTGGAGATCGAAGGCTTGCGATTTGGCCGCACCTTCTTCGATCCCTATGTCGCCATCCTCAACAGCGAGCGGTTCGAACTGGCCCGCAGCGACGACGCCACGCTGGTTCAGCAAGACAGCATCTGCCAGATCGTGGCCCCGGAAGACGGCAAGTACATCATCGAAGTTCGCGAGACCGCCTACGGCGGCGACGGCAATTGCGTTTACCGCTTGCACGTCGGTGCGTTCCCCAGGCCGTTGGCGGTAACGCCCTCGGGCGGACGCCCCGGCGAGACGATCGAGTTCACCTGGCTGGGGGACGTTACCGGGCCTTGGAAGGAAACGATTACCATTCCCAGCGACGCCTCGGGCGTTCACGAGCTGTTCGCCACGACGAGCGACGGGATGGCGCCTTCGCCCAACTACATTCGTATTAACGATCTGCCGCACGTCTCCGAGCAGGAGCCGAACAATTCGCCCGCCGAGGCGACCCCCACCGCCGAACCGCCGGCGGCGCCGGTCGCCTTCGACGGCGCAATCAGCGAGCCTGGGGACGTCGACTTCTTCAGGTTCACCGCCAAGAAAGATCAATCGTTCGTGATTCGGCTCTATGCTCGGGATCCGCTTCGGTCGCCGCTCGACGGGGTCGTCAACGTCATGGACGCCGACGGCAGGAACATCGCGGGCAACGACGACAGCGGCGGCCCCGACAGCCGCGTCGACTTCAAGGCGCCCGAGGACGGCGAATACCTGGTGCGCGTTCGCGATCACCTGGACGCCGGCGGACCGGAGTTTGTCTATCGCGTCGAGGTTGCCGCACCGCAACCGGCGGTCGCCATCGGCGTCGAGGAGCGGGAGCGTTACTTCTCGACTACACTTCAAGTGCCGCGCGGCAATCGGATGGTGTTGATGTTTACCGCCCGCCGCGAGAACATTGGCGGCGACATGCGGCTGGAGTTTCCGAATCTGCCGCAAGGGGTGACGGCCGAGGTTCCCGTGATGGCGGCGGATCAGCCGAACGTGCCGGTGCTGTTCACCGCCGCCGCGGACGCGCCGCTCAACGGCACGCTGACGGAAGTTCTCGCGCGTTTCGTCGAGGAAGACAAGCAGCAGTACGTAGGTCGCTTGGAGCAACGCACGATGCTCGTGCGCGGGCAAAACAACGTCGACGTGTGGGGGCACAACAGTGATCGCATGGCGGCCGCCGCAATTGATGAAGCGCCGTTTACGTTGCATATCGTGCAGCCGCAAGTGCCGATCGTCCGCGATGGGTCGATGAACCTCAAAGTGGTTGCCGAGCGCAAAGAAGGCTTTACCGCGCCAATCAAAATCGACATGGCCTACGCACCGCCCGGCATTGGCGCTTCCGGCGGCGTCAGCATCGCCGAGGGCCAATCCGAGGCGCTGATTCCACTGACCGCCAACGGCAGCGCGGCGCTGCAAACGTGGAAGATCGCGGTGATCGGCCGCGGGCCGGTTCCCGGCGGCAACGTGGAAGTCGCCACGCCGTTTGCCGATTTGCAAGTGACCGACAACCACTTCGCTTTTAACTTCCTCAAGGCGGCGGTCGAGCAAGGCCAGGAAGTCGACCTGCAGGTGGAAGTCACCAAGAAGCACGACTGGGATGGGGCGGCCGTGGTGGAACTGCTCGGCCTGCCCGCCGGCGCGACGGCCGAACCGGTGGAGATCACCAAGGACGCAACCAGCATGGCGTTCCGCATCAAGACCACCGAGGAAGCGCGCGACGGCAAGCACAACGCCCTGGTTTGCCGCGCGGTGATCACGCAAAACGGCGAACCGATCACCTGCACCTTGGGGACCGGCGAAGTGCGAATCGACAAGCCGCTGCCCGCACCGACCGAGACCAAGCCGGCTGAGGCCAAAAAGGAAGAACCGAAAAAGGAATCGCCCCCGCCAGAGAAACCGCTGACCCGTTTGGAAATGCTCCGCAAGATGCGAGAAGAAGGAAAGTAAACGTGGCCGGGGCTTCCAGCCCCGGCCGTGATGCCGGCTGGGGCTAGAAGCCCCAGCCACGGTGTCGCACAGGTGTATGCACAAAATTGAAATACTCGCTGGGGCTAGAAGCCTCAGCCACGGGCAGGCGGCTGCCAGCCACAACCACATTGGGAGTCGAACGGATGTACCAACTCAGCAAGCAAGTCCGCTGGTCCGCCAGTGTCTTGGGTCTCGTGGCGGTTCTGATTCTATCGGTCCGCGTCGTCGCCGACGACGCCGCGCCGGCGGAGCCACCGCCAAGCTCGGAATCCCAGCCGACCGAACAGCCGATCGAACAGCCGCCGGCGTCCGCCGAGTCCGGCTCGCCGATTGTCTCGCTGGCGGTCTATCCGCCCCAGGTTCAGTTGACGACCAAAACGGATCGGCAGAAGTTTGTCGTGGTTGCCACCCGGCAAGACGACGTCACGTTGGAGGCGACCTCCGCGGCGAAGCTCACTTTGAGCGACGCGACGACGGCGAAGGTGGAGCAAGGCGTTCTCTATCCGCTGGCCGACGGCACGGCGACGCTCACCGTCGACTATGAAGGGCATCAGGTGACGATGCCGATCACCGTCTCCGAGGCGACCGTCGAGCGGCCGGTCAGTTTCAATCTCGACGTGATGCCCACCTTGATGCGGGCCGGCTGCAACACCGGCGGCTGCCATGGCGCGGCGCGGGGCAAGGACGGCTTCATGCTGTCGCTGTTCGGCTACGATCCCGACGGCGACTATCATCGCATCACCCGCGAGATCGGCACCCGTCGCATCAATCTCGCGCTTCCAGAGCGGAGCCTGCTGCTGGAGAAGGCGACCGGCAAGGTGCCGCATACGGGCGGCCAACTGTTCACCGCCGACTCGGAGTATCATCAGACTCTGCTCGCCTGGCTACAATCCGGCGCCCAGCGCGACAGCGGCGAGTTGCCGATCTGCGAAAAGGTGGAGTTGTTTCCTCCCAAGGCCGTACTGGAAGGCGAGGGGACCGCGCAGCAGTTTACCGCCGTGGCCCACTACAACAACGGCACGACTCGCGATGTGACCTCGCTGGCGGTCTTCTCCACCAGCAACGATAATTCCGCCCCGATCGACCAGGACGGCTTGGTGACCGCCGCGGCCCAGGGCGAAGCGTTTGTGATGGCCCGGTTCGACACCCACACGGTCGGTTCCCAAGTGATCGTGCTGCCGGCCGATCTGGAGTACACGCCGCCGCCGATGGAAGGCAATTACATCGATCAGATGGTGCTGGCCAAACTGAACAAGCTCCGTGTCGAGCCGAGCGACGTCTGTAGCGACGAAGAGTTCCTGCGGCGGGTGACGATCGACATCACCGGGCAAATGCCCACGTTCGAGGAATACCACCAATTCATGGCCGACGCTTCCGCCGACAAGCGAGCCAAGGTGATCGATCGCCTGCTGGACCGCAAGGAGTTCGCCGAGATTTGGGCGATGAAGTGGGCCGACCTGTTGATGATTCGCAGCGGTGGCGCCCGGAACATGAGCCAAAAGTCGGTGTTCCTCTACGCCAATTGGGTCACCGATCAGGTGTCGAACAACGTCCCGCTGGATGAGATGGTTCGTACGCTGGTCGCCTCCAGCGGCGGCACCTTCAGCAGCCCCGAGAGCAACTTCTATGAGGTTGAGCGTGAAACGCTCAAGACGTCGGAGAACGTGGCGCAGATTTTCATGGGGATTCGCACCCAATGCGCGCAGTGCCACAATCATCCGTTCGATCGCTGGACGATGGACGACTACTACAGTTTTGCCAGTTTCTTCAGCCAGATCGGCCGCAAGCAGGGCGAAGATTATCGCGAGTCGATCATTTTCAATCGCAGCGGCGGCGAGGTGAATCACCCGGTCGCCAACAAGCCGTTGCCGCCGAAGTTCCTCGGCGGCGAGCAGCCGGAGATCGCCCCCGGCGAGGATCGCCGCAAGGTGGTCGCCCAGTGGCTCACGTCGCCGGAGAATCCGTACTTCGCCACCAGCGTGGCCAACCGGGTCTGGGCGCACTTCTTCGGCATCGGCATCGTGGAACCGGTCGACGATATTCGCGTGAGCAATCCGCCGAGCAATCCGGAACTGCTCGAGGAATTGTCGAAGAAACTGGTCGAGTACGAATACGACTTTAAGGCCCTGGTCCGCGACATCTGTAATTCGCGGGCGTACCAGCGCAGCGCAGTCGCCAAGCCGGGCAACGAACACGATACGCGGAACTTCGCGCGGGCGAACGTCCGCCGCGTGCCGGCCGAGATGTTGCTCGATTGCATCGCGCAGGTGACCGGCTCGCCCGATAAGTTCCGCGGCCTGCCATTAGGTTCACGCGCCGTGCAGATCGCCGACGGCGCCACCCGCAACTATTTTCTTACCACGTTCGGCAGTTCGGAGCGGCTGACGGCGTGCGCCTGCGACGTGAAGACCGAACCGACCCTCTCGCAAGCGTTGCACATGCTCAACGGCAGCACGATCAGCGGCAAGATCCGCAGCGGCGAGACGCTCAAGAGCATCAAGGACGAAGGTCTCGCGCCGGAGCAGGCGATTGAGCGGATTTACGTGATTGGGCTGTCGCGGATGCCGACTGCGGAGGAGCGGGCCAAGTTGCTGGAAGTCGTGCAGCAATCGCCGAATCCTCAACAGGGCCTGGAAGACGTCTTCTGGGCGGTGCTGAACAGCCGCGAGTTTTTGTTCAATCACTAACGCCAGATCCCGTGGGGTCGAGTCGGACCAAGTGCCTGCCGACTCGATCCTTGAAATCGAATCCAAGCCGATAGGTTGTCGCGACTCATGAAAATTCTGTGTGCATTGTTGACCGTCTCGCTCTCACTCGGACTGGCCGCCACCGCGGCGGTTGCCGAGGAAGCGATGGAAGCCAAGATCACCTACGAAGAACATGTCAAGCCGATTCTGCGGCAGCATTGCTTCTCCTGCCATAACCAGTCGGAGAAGAAAGGCGGCTTGGCGCTCGATACGTTCGCCGCCACGATGATTGGCGGCTCCAGCGGCGAAGTGGTGCTGCCGACGGAGTTGGATAGCTCGCGGCTCTGGTCGCTGGTCAATCATGACGAATCGCCCGAGATGCCCCCCTCTTCGCCGAAGCTGGAAGAGACCAAGCTCACTGCGATCCGCCAGTGGATTGAAGGGGGCGCGCCGGAGAACTCCGGGTCGATTGTGGTAAAACCGAAAAAGACCAATCTGGCGCTCTCCGGACCCGTCACGACCGGCAAGCCGGAAGGCCCCGCCGCCATGCCGGAAGGCTTGTTCCGGCAGCCGGTCGTCTACACCGATCGCGCGCAGGCGGTCACAGCCGTCACGGCCAGCCCCTGGGCGCCGTTGTTTGCCGTAGCGGGCCAACAGCAGATATTGCTCTACCATGCCGACGACGGCCGCTTGCTCGGCGTATTGCCGTATCCCGAAGGGATCGCCCAGGAGATTCGCTTTTCCCGCAACGGTGAGTTGCTGGTCGCCGGCGGCGGTCACGACGCCCAGGCCGGCACGGTGGCGGTCTATAGCGTCAAGACCGGCAAGCGGATTATGAAAGTGGGCGACGAATTGGACGTCGTGCTGGCGGCCGACATCAACGATACGCACACGCGCATCGCCCTCGGCGGACCGAACCGCGTGGTGCGAGTTTACGACACCGCCGACGGGCAACTGCTGTATGAGATCACCAAACACACCGAATGGATTTACGCCGTCGAGTTCGATCCCACCGGCGTGCTGCTGGCGACCGCCGACCGCAACGGCAGCTTATTTGTCTGGGAGGCGCAAACCGGCCGCGAGTATCTGAGTCTCGATGGGCACAAGGAGGCGGCGATCAACAGCATCAGTTGGCGCTCCGACGGCAACGTGCTTGCGTCGTGCGGCGAGGACGGCCAGATCATCTGGTGGGAAATGGTCGACGGCAAGAATGTCAAAAGCTTCGCCGCCCATGCCGGCGGTGCGACCGACGTGCAATACCTGCACGACGGCCGCTTGGTGAGTATCGGCCGCGACGGCGTGACCAAGCTCTGGAAAGCGGATGGCACGCTCGAACGGGAGTTCGAAAAGCTGCCCGATATTGGCTTGGAAGCGGCCGTCAGTCACGACGGCAAACGGGTCGTGGGCGGCGACTGGACCGGGCAGGTCGTGTTGTTCAACGGCGAGGACGGCAGCCGCATCGCCGAATTGAAGCCGAATCCGATCACGCTCGAAATGCGGATCGAGCACGCGCAGGCGCACGCGGCACAGGTCGTAGCGGCGGTACAACAAGCCAACCAGACCAAGGAGGCGGCAGTCGCCCAGGCCAACGATATGGCCGCCCAGTTCGCCCAAGCCAACCAGGCGATGCAAGCGGCCGACGCGGCGATGAAGCAAGCGCAAGCAGCCGTCGAAATAGGCAAACAACAAGCCGCCGACGCAGCCGCCGCCTTGAAGGGCGCCGAAGAAGCACTGGCGGCGGCGCAAGTCAAGGTTCAACCGGCGACTGATGCGAACGGCGCGGCGGGAAAAATGCTCGCCGACAACCAAGCGGCCTTAAAAACCGCGGCAGACAGTGCGACGGCGATTAAGGCCAATTTAACCAAGCTGCAGCAAGCCCAGCAACAGGCGGAAGCGGCACTGGCGGAGGCCGCCATGGCGGCCAAGCAAACCGCCGATCAGGCCGCCGCCGCCAAGCAAGCCGCCGACGAAGCGGAAGCGGCTCGGGCCGAGGCGGAAAAGCAGCGCGACGAGGCGGCGGAAGATCAGAAGGAGGCGAAGCAGCAGGTCCTCGACGAGCAGACT
>JBGTJT010000007.1:0-3249 GCA_041744995.1 Pirellulales bacterium
GGCCGAAGTGGTGGATCGCGACGCCGAGAGTGCCGACCGTTGACTCTGCCGGCCCGTCCTGCTGGCGAATCTTAGCGGTCTGTTACGAAGCGGGCTTGCCGGTAGCCCAGGCGGGCGGCTGGCCGTCGCCGGTTGCTTCGCCTTCGAGCAGCCAGGTCAGGTTAAAACGGGCCACTCGTCCATGCTTGGGCGCGCTTTCAAAGAACAGGTAGGCCCAACCTTCGCTCTCGGTGCCGGGCCGTCCCGCCGTCAGCGAGGAATAGGCGCTGGGACCGTCGAACACCAACCGCTTGACGGGCCACGTATTGCCGCCGTCGAAGCTGGCCCAGACCGTCACCCGTTCTCGCGTCGGTTGGTCGGTATCGAGGTTGCTAAACAGCAGGACGTCCTGGCCCTCAACCGGCAGCCGGACCTGACCGCCCATGCAGCCGTAAGAGCGATGCTGATCGCCGTCCGGCAAAATATCGACGATGGCGAAGTCTTTCCAAGTGCGTCCGCCGTCGTCGCTGTAGGCATGGCGGCGTCGCTTCGACTTCTCATTCTTGTCCCAATGCACCCGCGAGTTGTAGTAGATGCGGCCGTCGGAGAGTTCCGCCACGGCCGCCTCGCCGGTGCCTTTCTCCGGGAACGGCTCGCTGGCCTGCCAGGTGCGGCCAGCATCGTCACTATACATGGCGTTGGTGTAGTGATCGGGCCAGAAGTTCTTGCCATTGCCGCCGGCGTACCAACGTGTGGCACGCAGCAACCGGCCCGCGTGCTTGCCGTGGCGGAGTGTGATGCCGCTTTCGTTCATGTGCATCGAAGGCAGATGGCCGAGGCTGTTGGCCTTGATCTCAACTGGCTGCTCCTGCCAGGAGCGGCCGTCGTCGTCGCTGGTATGGAGGTGGATCTTCGCAGGCGGATGCTTCTCCTCGACAAAGGCGAAGATCCGCCCCGTCGCCTCGTCGACCGTCGCGCCGCCGCCGTGAATGCCTTTTTCAGCAATGTTGATCGGCTCTCCCCACGTCTTGCCGCCGTCTTCGCTGCGACGGACGTCGATGCCGTCACTTCCCCACAGCGCCAAGACCGTCCCCTTGGTGCTCACAACGACGTTAGGAAATCGCTCCGAAGTAAATAGCCGCTGTATTTCCAGTTCCGGCTCGCCCAGGAAGGGGTTGATACTTCCTTCGACGGGCTTATCCTGAGCGTGCAGCGGTGTTGCCGCAGCGGCCAGGAGGAAGACAAGTGCAGCAAAGCCACCGCTTGCGAAACGATTCATGATCAGAACTCCGAACAAGTTGAAAAATAAATGCAGGCGAGTCAGGCCGGCAAGTCGTCCGCTCAAAGACTATCGCCAGAGGACGTGTCAACTGGCGAATCTCCCAGGAAGACGCGACGCGCTCCGCACAGATCCTGCAGGGGCCAAGACGTATGCGAATTGCCGCCGCGGCTTGCTCAGCGTCTTTGCACGCGACTGTAGCCTACTTCAAATCGCGCCGACGTGAGCCACTGTTCATCTTCCGCAAAGACGTGCCGGTGCAATTCGTGGAGCGAGTCGCCCCGCGCGACGCTTCGGTTCCATTCCGAGCGAAGATCCACTAGCGTCGAAACCATTTGTTCGACGACGTCCGCAGCCCGGTCGCCGTACTGCGCGAACACATCGTCCAGCACTCCCGCGGCCGGCCTGGGAAACTCTCGGTCAGCAAGCGGAGATGGTTGGTGGAATCCATGAAGTTCGGGAGGCGAAACCTGGTCGTTGTGCGGATCATATATCTGGAACTCGAAGTGAACATGCTCATGATCGTCGTGGCTCTGATCGGCCTCATCGTACAGCACGATGGCCAAACTGTCGCCGCCGTCGTCGCTGGAGCTACCCTCCACGAGGGAACCGGGCGGAACATAAAAATCAGCCGCCGCCAGGTTGACCGTGTAACCCATGTCGCCCAAGGAGGCGATTGTGATGCGACTGAGCGGATTGGCGCCGGAATTGAGATAGCCTGTCATCAGTTCGTTGTCAAACACGGTCTCTCGCCAGTGGCCGTCCCGCGTGCCGCTGCCGCCGGTATTCTCAACCGGTACGGAAGTGCCGCTGGTGCCGAACAGGGCGTTGTACTCTGCGACCGCGCCACTGCCGATGAAGCGGGGATTGCTTGTACCGGCGCCAACAATCAATTCGAACAACTCCCACATGGTGCCAAAGCCGAGCACGTGTCCCATCTCGTGGATGATAACGATTTCCAACTGCCCGCTGCTTTCCAGATTGTCTAAATCGGCGATGTCGAATTCCATGATTCCGCGAAACGGCAAGTAGCCCCCGGAAGAACCACGAATCCATGTCGGACCGGCTTGCCCCAGCACGCCGCCGACGCCGTCGATTGCCGGCGCACTGGCGGAGATCAACAGGTCGTCGATCAAAACGCCCTCGTGAACGAGCGCCGGCAGGTTCCCGACGATCACCTCCGACCACCGCGCCGCGGCGTCCACGAAGATCGCCCGCTGACTGGCCGACATATTGTTGTCGGTGAACTCCACGACGATCTGGAAGGTCTCGTCGTCGTAGATGACAATCGACGTTACGCCGTCGTTGAATCCGGCCGCACTCGCCGTGACAAAGACCGTTGAATTGAAGTCGGCGTCGCTGTCGTCGAAGGCGTCGATCTGGAACGTGGCAAAACTTGCCCCAGCGGCAATAATCACCTGACTGGGCATCACGATTTCGCTACTGTCGGAACTTGAGAGAAACACTGTCAAGGCGTCGGTCGTGTCGCCGCTGCGGGTGACCGTGGCGGTGGTGAAGCCGCCGTTTTCGAGGATGGCTGGATCCGCAAGGGATAGAGACAGAGTTGGCCCGGCCTCCGCGACGCGTTCGATGCGGACGGCGTCGGCGATAACATAGCCGTTGGCTGCATCGGAAAGTTCAATCCTAAGTGTGCCGCTGTTGATGGTGAACGTGCCGAGAGTCTGAAAGGGACGTCCCCCTTCCGTGTGATCCGCTGCGGGCGCGTTCCTTTGGTTGGCCGTGACTAAACCAACCTGGGTCGTGCCGTCGTAAATCGTATAGGGGGCATTGGTGGCACGGTTCGTATGCTGCACCCAAGTGACCGACACTTCGTACTCCCCGGCGGCCAAGCCCGTCGTGGTCCAACTCGCCACGTCCGCTCCGCTGCCCGATGCCGAGAACTCGAGGTCGGATTGATAGCCGCCGGAAGTCCAACGCGTCCAGGAACCAACCGTCGTGAACCCCGTGTCGCCATCGTCCATGATCTGTAC
>JBGTJT010000008.1:0-2740 GCA_041744995.1 Pirellulales bacterium
GACGTCGTCGGCCTCGCAAATCAGTCCTTCGCCGAGCAGTATTCTTCGCAGCGAATCTCCACCCCCGCGTCGAAACTCTGCTAGAACAACTCGCATTGAATTTGCCTCATACTCCGTAAATTGCCGCGGTTAGTAATACAAGCTCGACACGCAAACGAGTGGAACAATACAAGCTCGAAGCGCAAGCGAGTGGGTCGAACTGGAGTGGGCTTGCCGCTGCAACCCACTCGCTTGCGCGTCGAGCTTGTATTGGCATGCATACGCTTATCTTCTTACGCGTAATTTGTGTATCCAAGTGTTTTCGGCCGCCGCCGGGTCGGTCCAGGCGGTATGGTGAACGACAAAACAGGGCTCGACGGTCAATCGCAGGCGGTGCTCGCTTCCAGGCTCCTCGTCGACCGCCTCCATGATCCGCACGCCGGCGAACCCGACGATATCGATCTTGCCGGCTGCGGCCGACGGTTGGTGCAGCAACAGCACGCGACATTCGCCAAGTTGCTCGTTGAGCTTGCCGACCAGCGCCGTAGTCGATGCTTGCGAAGCCGTTTCAGACTCCGCGAAGACTTCCAGCGGACTGGCGATCGTCGCCGGGCCGAACTGGCCCCCTGCCAGGTCGGCGGTGGCGGCGCCTTCGCTGATTTGATCGAGTACCTTTATAAACGACACGCTCTGGCTCGGGTCGAGACTCACCATCGCCGCGTTGCCATCTGCCGCCATCGGATCGGAGGAATCGAGCCGCACTTGCAGCTCACGGATGTCGTTGCCCCCCGGCGAGGGAAAGTTGTCGTCGCCGCCAACGGCTCGGGCGGCCCAATCGGCGGCCAGTACCGAGATCGGCAGCAGCGGCGCGTTGGCCGTGGCGGTCGGTCGCCAGCCCACCAGGCGGTTGTCGAGCGTCACGTAGCTGGTCGCCATCACGTCGACCGGATCGGCGTTCCAGTGGCCGTTGACCAACGGCTCCACCGGGTTGCCGCCAGCCGAGTCGCGAAGGATTTGCACGCGCAACGTGTTGTAAGGCTCGGTTGGCTCGAACTCGTTGCCCGGGCCGATCGTGGCCGTGACGTCGCTCACGTAACCGGCGTCGACCAGCAGGTCGGCGGCCGACAACTGCAAGCGTGCGCCAACAGCATCGTTGTTTAGTTGCCGGTACAGGTCGGCCGCCGTCACGGCGGCGATCAGGTCGTCCGACAGGTCGGGTGTTTCGTCGCGGAGCAAGGCTTCGTCCAAAAGCGCCGGCGCCGCGGCCAACCCGATAGCCTGGCCGCGCCATTGCATGTCGCGCTGCACCAACACCAGAAAGCTCCAGTTGAGGGCCAGCGCGGCCATCAGCACCCCGATCACCATGAAGAATAGAAACAGCACTACAATCGCGCCGTGCCGCCGCGCACCGCGACGGCGACATGCTGAAAGACGGATCGATGTGGACTGGTATTGTTTCATGTTGCGATCGTGCCGCCGCGAACTAACGCGAACAGCGAGCAGACGGTTTCAATAGACAAGCAACGCTCCTTGCCTTCCTGGCACGGGGCGCGTGTGTTTTGTGAGGGAGTGCCTGTAGCTCGCTTCCGCGGCGCTGCGTCTAGCGATTATTGCTGGCCGGCCGGAAACGCTCGCGGAATCCAAGCGGGTCGAGCGGGGCGGCGTTCTCCGCGGCGATCGTCGCTTTCTCCGCCTCCTCGATGGCCTCCGTGGTGAAGGTGACTTCCGACATCTGGGTGCCGCGATAAATTTGACTGCTGAACTGACGATTCCTGTTCCGCCGGATCGGCAGTCCCAGCAAGTCGTTCACGCTGATCACATCCTGCTGATAATCTCCGACCAGACGGAACTCGTCGCTGTCGTTGCGAAGCGTCACGCTCAAGTTGCCGAATTGCTGTCCCAGAATCAGCTTGTTGGCGTCGTCGGGGGTGGCCGCCACGGTGATGGTCCGCAAAGCTCCAGGCGTCACCTCCGTGTAACGATAACGCTGTTGATTGGTCGCCAGCACCTTGACCGCCCGCACCAGAGTGCGGGTGACTACGCCCGGATAATCCGGGTCGGTCGATTCAGCCGTGAGCGAAATGTCGATGGTCGATTCCGGCATTAAAACGCCGTCCAAGGCCCGACTCTGCGCAACCGAGATGGTGACCGCTCGCAATCCGGCCGGCACCTGCTCGCTGAGCAGCGGCTCCTCGTCCAGCGGATAAAAGTCCGACTCCGTGAGCGGAACCCCGGCGGGAACCGTGTTCATCATCAGGCGGTTGAAGGCGGTTGGGATCGAGCGGATCGCGCCGTCTGGCACTTCATTGGCGGGAAACTCCGCCATTCGAAGGTTGCGGGCCATCAGGCGGCCGTGCCGCGGCAAGTTGACGACGCCAACAACCACCTCGACGCCTTTCTCGGTCTGCGGTTTATCCATCGCGCGGCGGACCGCGTACACGGCGACCAGGCCGAACAGGATGGCCAGAACGCCGACCGTGACGGTTCCAGGACTGACTCGCTTCATTCTATGCTCCGTTCACGACGGATGACTCCGTCCTGGGGTATACTGCTGTGCCGTTGAAACTGCTTCTTGTTATTCTCGCCGCATGATGTAGCTGGCGGCGATCTCTTCCCCGGCGATCGAGATGCCGAACACGTTCAGCATGTCGGGTACCGCACTGGTTGCCGCGACTTTCACCCGCACGCTGATTCGGTCCCCCGTTTCGGCGTTCTGCAAATCGCTGCCGACCGCGGGCACCCCGTTGATCTCGATCTCCAC
>JBGTJT010000009.1:0-6664 GCA_041744995.1 Pirellulales bacterium
GCCAACACGAACGCCTGCACTTGCACTTCGTCCTTAAACCACTCGGGGAACAGCGGGCGGATGGGGCGATCCATCAGGCGGCTGGTCAGCGTTTCTTTGGTGGTCGGGCGTCCTTCCCGCTTCAGGAAGCCGCCGGGGAACTTGCCGGCCGCCGCGGTTCGCTCGCGGTAATCGCAGGTGAGCGGGAAGAAGTCGAGGCCGGGCCGGGCCGGGCCGGTCGCCGTGGCGACCAGCACCACGGTTTCTCCCAGCGACACCAGGCAACTGCCGGCGGCTAACTTGGCCAACTCGCCCGTCTCGATGGCGAATACTTGATCTCCGATGGTCGTTTCAACTCGTACTTTTGTCACTGTTTCTTTTGTCACTGTTTCTTTCCTACCTTTTCACGACTAAACAACACGATTAGTTTCTCGAACCGCATCGCCGGGAAACATCCGTGGCGGTGCAACTTCGTATAGACACATATTCTGGAAGAACCGCAGTCGTCGACGCGCCGCGGTCAACGCCCAGCGAGGCCCCACGGAAGACAACTGGCTCCGACGCTTTCTAGACAACGCTCCGATCCATTGCACGTCGTCGGCGCACCCCGTTGCGGGCGCGCCCTGGAGGCGGAGCGTCAATTGCGGTTTCGCATCGCGAGCGTTCGACAAAAAATCGGACAACCGGATCAACCTACTTGCGGATGTCGAGGCGACCGATGACGTCGAGGTAGCGCTGCGGATCAATGCTCTTGACATAGTCCAGCAAGCGACGCCGACGGCTCACCATCGCCAACAGTCCGCGACGGCTGGCATAATCCTTGCTGTGGGTGCGGAGATGCCCGGTCAAATGATTGATTCGATGCGTGAGAATGGAAATCTGCACCTCCGGCGATCCGGTGTCCCCGTCGGCACGCCGATAGCCCTCGATTAATTCCTGCTTTTTCTCTTTCGTGATCGACATTTGTTACCGTGCTCTTCTGATCTGCAGCATTGTCAGGGACGCGAAAGCGCCGAAGCGTCCGCGGTTCCTATAATCGCCTCCGGCGATCCCCAGGATCAGCCGAAATAGCGACAACTCGCGGCAAAAGCGCGAAGCACCGACTCCTAAAACGACGTGAGTGATTTCATCCAAAACGAAACAAGTCTATCAGTGTAGCGAGATAGCACCGGATTGCAACACGGGAAAGGGCATGTCCTACAAGTTTAGTGGACGGCCGCCAGGTGCCTCCGGCAGGGTCTCCCTGAGCTGCGCCCCATCGGTGCTCGATATGTCGCTGAGTTTACCCAGCTTCAGGTCCGCCGTGTGGGCATGAGTCTCCCTACGGAAATTCTCTCCCGTCCATGACCCGTGCCTAACATCATGTAACTAAAAGGTTTATGTGTACCAAACGCCGGTTGCATCGATGGCGGTTGATCTTGCAAGCCAAGCTCGACGTGACTACAACTCCCGCATTCCTCGAATGAATACGCTGAATCCGGAAGTTCGTTATTGCTTAAGTCTATTTCTGATATTTGGTTATATCGATTGTCGGTTTTGGGAGTGGCGATTTTCCTCCGGAGGCGCGTGCAGGACGCGTCGGACGTTCGACGTGAGATTTATCGAACAAAAGTTATTGAATTGAATTCCAGGGCTTTTACAATGAAGGTATTGCCCTGGCTTGAAAAACTCTTTCATAAACTGGGGCGACTATGAAAATTGCGGCAGCCAAAGGATTTGCGTTATCGAAATTGGCGGCGGTCGGAGTTCTCCTCGGAGCAGGTCTATTGTTTTGGGCGGGCGGTTGGTGTTCAGGCCAACAGCCGGCGTTTGCCCAAGTGCCAGCGAAGCCGCACGCATCGAGCGCCTCGCTGGTAACGCATACCTCGAATTTGCCCGACGGCGGTCAGCAATTGATCGTCGTCGATTCGTCGCGGTTGACCGTCTGCGTGTATCACGTCGACGGCGGCAGTGGAGAGTTGGCACTGAAGAGCGTGCGCGACATACGGTGGGATCTGCAAATGTCGGAGTTCAACGGCGTCCGCCCCTTGCCGCGAGAGATCAAGTCGTTGCTCGAGAGTCAGTAGTCTGGCGAATCGGGGGCGACGGCGGCTGCCGCGCGGAACAACCTGTTGGAGCCCCTGATGGCAAAGTATATCGAACTCAAAGAGGCCGCCGAGCAACTCGGCATTAGCGCCGACGAGCTGAACGAACTGCGCGAGCAAAACGAAGTCCGCGCTTTCCGCGACGGCTCGACCTGGAAGTTCAAGTCCGACGACTTGGAATCGCTGTCGACCAAACTCCGCGACCGTAAACCGGAGGAAGGCCTCGGCCTGGGCGAGGAGGATGCCGACGAAGGGGGCGATTCCATTCTGCTGAGCGAACGCGAACTGGGCGCCGGCGTGTCGGCCTCCAGCACGATCATCGGCAAGAACGACTCCGGCGACGACGACGACATCCCGCTTGCCAGCGACGATCCATCGGCGAGCGGCAGCGACGTCTCACTGGAACCGGAAGACGATCTCGACGATCTGTCGTTGGCCGACTCCGGCATTGCCTTGGCGGACGACGATCTCGATTCGCTCGGCAAGGATTTCGAGTCCGGCGACGAGGACTCCACCAGCAAAATGGCGGCGTCGAAGTCCAAATCGCCCGCCGAGGATAGCGGACTCAGCCTCGCCGAGGATAGCGGACTCTCGCTCGGCGGCGACAGCGACCTGAGTCTGGCCGGCGGCGGCAGCGACTTGAAGCTGGACGACGACAACCGGGTCGACGACGACGAAATGAGTATGGAAGGCGGCTCCACTATCAATCTCTCCGGCGACGACGATGATGAAGAGCTGGTGCTCGGTGGATCGGGCAGCGATGTTTCCAGCGGCGTGGGCGATAGCGGCATTTCCTTGATGGATCCGTCCGACAGCGGGCTGGACCTGGAAGAAGCCTCGCTCGACCTGGGCAGCGGCATCGGCGGCGAGTCGCTGGAACTGGGCGAGGAAGACATGATCACCCTCGGCGGCGAGGACGCCGATCTTTCCGCCGCGACCCAATTGGGCGGAGAAGAAGATTTTCTGCTGACTCCGCTGGAGGATGCGGAAGACGAGTCGGGCAGCGGTTCGCAGGTGATCGCGCTCGACGCCGACGGCGGCTTCGACGCTTCATCGGCCACCATGCCGGTCGGCGGCGACGCCATGGCGATGCTCGAGGAAGATCTCGGCCCGGTCGAGGGAGGTCTTTCGGCCAGCCCGATCGGCGCCATGCCCGCGCCGCAGCAGCAAGTGGTGACGATCGCCCAGCCGGAGGCGCCTTATTCGATCTTCAACGTGTTGGCGTTGTTCGTGTGCGTGTGCGTGCTGTGCCTGGTGGGCATCATGATGTTCGACCTGGTCCGCAACATCTGGACCTGGGGCGAGCCTTACGACACCAACAGCGCCATATTGGACGCCGTTCGCGAGATGTTCGATCTCTAAACTTTGCATACGGTAGCGGAATTCGCCAGAATTCCGAGAGGTTACAGAAGTCGGTTCGAAAGGAGTCGGATCATGCAAGTTCAATCGTTTGCGGTCGCCATACTGGTATCGCTGGTTTCAATCGGATGTGTCGTGCCGCGGTCGCAGTTGGCCAAGTGCGAACAGCAGTACCAGCAACTGGCCGAAAAGCATCGCAGCCAGTCGGCTGAATTGGCGCGACTGGACGCCCATCGCTCCAAGCTCGAAGACGACTTGACGCTGGCCGAGGAGGAACTGGCGGAGCTGATGTCCGCCTCCGATCTCGACCGCCGCCAGTTGGCCAACCTGCACAACGAACGCGACCGCATCTATCGCCGCTTCGCGCTCGGCGGCAACGGACAGCTTCCGCCCGGGGTTGGCGATCAGCTCGCGGCGTTGGCCAACCGCTTTCCCGCCCTGCACTACGATCCGGCCACCGGCGTGGCCAAGGTCGACTCCGACATGCTGTTCGCCAGTGGAGACGCCGAGATCGGCAATCCCTCGCGGGAACTGCTCGACGAGTTCGCGCGGATTCTCAAAAGCGAAAGTGCGCAGGATCTACGGTTGATGGTCGTCGGCCATACGGACGATCGCAACATCGCGGCCGGCGCTGCCCGCGATCACTATCCCAACAACTGGCATCTCAGCAGCGCCCGGGCGCTGCGGGTGGCGGACTACCTGCGGGCGCACGGCGTGGACGAGTCGCGAATGGGAGTGGCCGGCTTCGCCAAGTACCAGCCGGTGGCGAGCAACTCGACCGAACAGGAGCGGCAACTCAATCGCCGCGTGGAGATCTTCCTGATCGCCCCCGACGTGCCGGTTGTCGGCTGGACTGAAACTATCCCCACGGTCTACCGATAGCGGATGGCGCCGGCCGTAGCTGCATTCGCCAGAATGCAGAGGCGTGCAGCTTGACGATCGGACTAAAGGATGACTCAAAAGTAACTTCTGGATTTCCTTCGCATTGTTGCTGGTCAACTCCACGACCTGTTTGAACAGGAGGCAACAGAGAGAACGGAGAACCGAATCTCTGTTGACTCTGTACCCTTTGTTGCCTGTCATTGGTCAATTCTAGAGGTGATCCGAGCTTGACGGGCGCAGTTTGTTACCTCTTCTCTGATTTTGCTCGGTCGCTTCGAGGCGAAATGGTATCAAACAGTCTAAGGCTGAATGGACCCCCGCGGTTCGTAATAGAGGATGTATTTCGCGGTTTTTGGAAGGCTGCCGGAAGCCAACTTGGAGTGAACAGAGTGCATACGAGGCAACAGAGAATCATTTCTCCGTTCTCTCGGTTTCCTGTCTGTTCAAAACGACACTTGAGTCGATCCGACGTCAGGCGGCGCGGCGGGGATCGATTGGCCGCGCCGTTTCCGGGGCCACTCGCACGCTTGCGTCTGCTTGCTCTTCCTGGAGCACCTGCAAGACGACGGCAAGCTGCTCGCGGGTGGTCATGGCGAGGTCGAGAAACAGCCACTTCTGGCCGTTGATCTCGCAGCCCCCCCCGCCGTCGCCGCCGAGGTCTTCCTCGCGAATGCGATAGCCGCGCTGCTTGGCGGCCGTCAGTGCGGTTGCCAGTAGTTCCACCGTGTGCATCCCAGCTTCTCCAAGTGCCAAGGTCCGTGGCGTCGTGCAAGTCTTGCGGTCGGATTGTAAGGGGAACCGCTGTAGACCGCCACGCCGGTTCGTCGATAGGTAGACTATCGCTAACCCCCCCAGCTTTCAACGAGTTAAGAAGTGCGACCCTGGCAAGCGGGCGAACCTTCAAAGCTTCGGCAAACGACAAAAGATAGCTAGCGGCGCGAAACCCTTCCGGTCGCGCCCTTCAAGCAAACGCAAGGTGGAATGGATGCAGTCAGGCAATTCGCAACAAGATCCGTCGCTCGAAGAGCAAGTCGCCCTGCTCAAGCAGCAGTTGGCGCAAGCTCAAAAACTTACCGCATTGGGAGACTTGGTCAGCACCACCACGCACGAATACAACAACGTGCTGATGACGATTCTCAACTATGCCAAGATGGGCATGCGGCATCGAGACGACGCCACCCGCGATAAGGCGTTTGAAAAAATCCTAGCCGCCGGACAACGCGCCTCGCGGATCACCAACAGCATCCTGGGGCTGGCTCGCAACCGGGGCGACAACATGGAACCGATCGACCTGCGGGTGTTGGTCGACGATGCGCTGGTGCTGCTCGAGCGGGAGATGAACAAGTATCGCGTGATGGTCGAGACGCGGTTCGACGACGTGCCGCGGGTTACCGTCAACGTCAATCAGATTCAGCAAGTCCTGCTGAACTTGCTGACCAACGCGCGGCAAGCGATGGACCGCGGCGGACAAATTCTGATCAAGGTCTCGCATGACGCGGCGGCCAACACCGTCGACCTGATGATCCGCGACACCGGCGGCGGCATCCCGGCCGAGAAATTGCCGCGGATCTTCGATTCGTACTATTCGACCAAGAGCGGTCCGGACGCCACCGGCAAGGGAGGCACCGGCGTGGGCCTTTCCACCTGCAAGGACATCGTCGACGCCCACAAGGGCAAGATTCTGGTCAACAGCAGCGTGGGAAAAGGGACGGCGTTTACGATCAAGCTGCCGATCACCACCGAGCCGCGGGCGACCGGCCCGGTAAAACTCGGCCTGCCCAACGTGGCTGGGGCTTCCAGCCCCAGCGTCTGCGATACAAACGGCGGTTAGGAAATGCGCAAGAACGACTTGGGCATTTGCTGCGCCTGACGCCAAGTTGACTCCAGTTATGAGTTGAACAGTCCGTCATGCCGCTAGGCGGCACCCGGTTTGATGAAATTTTCGGGGCAGGAGGAAACGAAGGGAACAGAGAGAAATATAACTCCGTTGCCTCTCGTCTCCTTTGTTGTCTCGGAAATCATTGGTTGATTATCCGAAGGTGACTGTCGCATCGAACCGTTTCAACGGTGTTGGCTAATCTTTGCTTTGCATTTGAAAGAATGACCCAAATGTATTGGTCTTGGTGATTGAGGCCGGGCTTCATCGATCAATAAGTCAGGTTGGTGTGTGACCTGATTTTCTCAATGTGGATTCGCAATCCATTACAAACTGTTTGAAAATCGTCGAGGAGCAAACAAAGTAGACGAGAGGCAACAGAGGCGATTCACCCCTCCGTTCTCTTCGTTTCCTCCTGTTCAATCACCGAAGTTAATTTTGCGCTGTCCCAGTGCGTCGTCGGCAGACCTCGGTCAAATGCACC
>JBGTJT010000010.1:0-7127 GCA_041744995.1 Pirellulales bacterium
CCAGGTAAACGAATGCCGCCACCAACAGCAACATCAGATTTCCGGAAAACAGTCCCAGCAAGCCGAAGCCGACGGCGATGACTTTCCCGACGACCACCGCCACACTGGTTGCCGAAACATAGTCCATGAACATTGCCAACGTGCTGCGCAACACCCGACCGCCATCCATCGGGAAAGCCGGAATCATGTTGAACAGCACCAACACGATATTGACCATCAGCAACTGCGGCAGGAATGCGCCGCCGAGCAGATTGAGATCGGGCATTTCGGTAATGCCCCCCACCGCCAGCAACAAACCCGCCAGCACCGCCGCGATCACGACGTTGACGGCCGGCCCGGCCATTGCCACCACAAGCTCCTCGCTCGGCCGCTCGGGCATGCGCTCCAACCGGGCGACGCCGCCGATGGGCAACAGCGTGATGTCCTTGGTCGGGATGCCGTACCGACGCGCAGCGAGGGCATGGCCGAATTCGTGCAGCAGCACGCAACCGAACACCGCCAGCACGAACAGAATGCCTTGCGCAGCCATGGCGACCGTTCCACCGGCGTTGAGCAGCGAGTACGCCACCCAGCCGAGCAGCAGACCGAAGGTCCAATGCACGTAAACACCAATACCCAACGGCGCGCCGAGTTTTAAGGACCAATTCATCGTTGCTGCCCCTCTCTTTTCCTTGGATTCCATGCACACCTGCAAGGTTACGGCAGTCAGGGGTTAACACCAAAGGCCGCACCGCATGATTAACACGCAAATCTGTTGCCAAATGATACGCAAATCTGTTGCCAAATGTTCGGATACTAGCAATTCGTCGCACGGGTCGTATTCTGGGCAAGAATTGTTGTCCCGGACTTAAAAAGTATGACAGCAAACCGTCGCTGGATGAGTTATAGTAGGAATTCGCCAAGGATCGCTACCGGGGCCACATGGGGCGCGTCCCGCCAATTTGGCAAAAGTGACAACGAAATCAAACAACCTTCGGGAGGACTTCTCAATGGAATCGCAAAGCTCGTCCGGCTGTTTCAAGAGCATCGGATGCATCGTGGTGGTGATCGGACTGGCGGGTGTATGTGTTTGCGGTGGAGGCATCTTCGGAATCTTCTCGATCGTCACGGGCGCCATCAAGAGCAGTCAGCCCTACAGCGACGGACTGGCGGAAGCGCAAGCGTCGCCCGAAGTGCGGCAGGCCCTCGGCGAACCGATCAAAGCCGGCTGGTTGGTCACTGGTTCCATTAATGTCAGCAACGACGATGGCGATTGTGATATTGCCGTGCCGATCAGCGGCCCCAAAGGTTCTGGAGTGCTCCACGTGCGGGCGACCAAAACCGACGGCGATTGGACCTACGAGCGGCTGGAAGTACAGATCGACGAAGGGGGTCAACGAATCGATCTATTGGCGGAGTAGCCACCTGGGTTCATGTCACCGAGCTTCATCTCGCCTGGATCGCGGATTTCCGGTAGGGTGATGGGTGTACCGTCCATTGCACTCGAATGCAGGCCAAGAAAGTGAACGGCTCCGTTTCTCCTACAACCCACCCGCCCCGGCGATGGCGATGGACGGCGCGCATCGCGTCACTGGCGCTGTTGGCCTGCGCCGCCACACTGTGCGTTGCCTGGGCGTTCACGCCCGCTCGAGGCCATCGCGTCGATCAAGTGGAAGTGGTCGCCGAGTTTCCCCACGACGTCGAGGCATTCACGCAGGGACTGGCCATAGTTGACGGCCAGTTGTACGAAGGAACCGGTCAATACGGCCGTTCCGAACTGCGGAAGGTCGACCTCGAAACGGGCCGTGTACTGCAGCGGGTTCCGCTCGACCGCCGTTATTTCGGCGAAGGGATCGCCATCTGGGGCGACCGCATTATTCAGTTAACCTGGAAGGCGGGACTGGCGATCGTCTACGACAAGGAAACGCTCAAGCCGCTGGGCACCTTCCGCTACGAAGGAGAAGGCTGGGGCCTCACGCACGACGGCGAGCATCTGATTATCAGCGACGGCAGTTCCACGCTACGGTTTCTCGATCCCAAGACCTTCAAGGTCGTGCGGCGTCTGCCGGTGACCAACAACCGCCGCCGAGTCACGCGGCTCAATGAACTGGAATACGTCAACGGCGATATCTGGGCCAACGTCTGGATGGAGGACTATTTGGTTCGCATCAATCCGGAGAACGGCGAGGTCGTTTCCACGGTCGATCTCCGCGGCCTGATGCCCCGGCGTCCGCACGAACAGGCCGTGCTAAACGGCATCGCCTACGACGACAAATCGGGCCGGCTGTTCGTAACCGGCAAGCTGTGGCCGACGCTATTCGAGATCAAATTGAAACCATAGCCGCGCGCGTGTGACGAAGCGGCCCGCCGGCGAGAACCTCGCGTGCCGACATCGGTTGCTACTTTGTGCCGAAAGGAGTAGCTTCAACATCTGGCGGCGAGCATCTTCCCAGCAAGAGGGCCAGCGATGAGCGACGAACCGACGCTTTACGACCGCATCGGCGGCGAACGGACCATTCACAACCTGATCGACAATTTCTACGATCGCGTACTCGACGACGACGAACTGGCCGGATTCTTCGCCCATACCTCGATGGAAAAGCTCCGCCGCATGCAGAAGGAGTTCTTCGCCGCGGCGCTGGACGGACCGGTGCATTACAGCGGATCGGAACTGGCCGTGGTTCATCAAGGACGCGGCATCACGCGCCACCATTTCACACGGTTCGTCGATCACCTGCTGGAAACCCTGCAAAGTATCGGAGTCTCCGAGTGCGACATCGACGAACTGATCCCCCGCATCGCGCTGTATGTGAATCCGATCACGGGCGAATATGGAGAGGACGGCTAACCGCTACGGCAGCGTGACGACTTCACCGTCGGCCATGGTGCTCAGCCTTCGCCATGTCGTCAGGTCGATCGAGTCCGCGATAAAGTGGACCGAGGCGTCCCCCAGGCCGACGTGTACTCCGCCCGGATGCCGGCTGCGAGCCGAAAAGTTGACGGGGTTGGCACTGGTGGCCGGCATGCAGGGCCAGCCTGATAGTGTTTGGCTGACGGTAGGGCACCAACCGCCGTCGAGATAATCCGGCACCGGCGAGTTGGGCAAGTTATGGGTGGTGAACCCGCTTGCCGGTCCCCACCAGGTAAGGCCGCGCAGGTCGTTGGTATTTTGTCCTTGTCGCACCTCGCCGATCAGCAATGTGTTGGAAGTGCCGTCGCGAATGTCGTCCAGGCGATAGGTTGGAATATTGCTCATTGGCGGATCGTTACGGTTGTAGAACGGCGCTGCCTGAAACGTCACGCCGTTGAGGGGCGAATTTCGAAACACCGAAGTGTTGCCGAGATTCACGGCGTAGTTAAAGTTTTGCCCGCCGACGGTCCAAGATGCCGCCGCCGTGTCGCTGGGACAGGTATAAACGCCGATGCGAATCTTAATTAGTTCGACGTTGGTCCCTTCCTGGTACTTTGTGCCCTCGTCGTAGGCGTCGTAGAGTGCCTTTTGTTCCAAGTACGGCAGCAACGATCGAATCCACGTACTCCAGTGCCGACCGTTGGCGGCGTAGGGCAGCTTGCCGTGCGTGAAATGATAATTGTGCATGGCCAAGCCAATCTGCTTGAGATTGTTGCTGCATTGCATCCGCCGGGCCGCTTCGCGAGCGCTCTGCACGGCCGGCAGCAGCAACGCGATCAGGATGCCGATGATGGCGATCACCACCAAAAGTTCCACCAAGGTAAAGGCGCCGCGGCCGTCGACACGTTGCTGCGTGGAGGGGTGTGCATTCATGGTCGATGCGGAGTTTTCACTCCGTTTCCAGGGAAAAATCGAACTGCTGAGAACCATTGTCGGTCACGGTGACCGAGAGTGTGGTTTGCGTGTTGTATTGCGGCGGCACCAGTTCTTGCGCCATCTGCGGTGCATCGTCGTCCATCGACGGCGTGCCGGGGTCGCCTGCGGTGCCGCTGATCGCCACCTGGTAGTCGCCCGGCGACAGGCCGACTTCCTTGGCCAAGGCGTACTTGCCTGCGCGAATAACCGTTCCACCGCCGGTTCCCGCGGACTGCGGCTCGAAGCGGATTGACCCTGACTCCAACGGCTGGCCGTCGAGCAGTACCGTCCCCGAGACCGCTTGCCGATTGAGCGCGTCGCCTCCGCCGCAGCCGCCGGCTGCGACAACGCTCCCCATTGCCAATCCGATCAACAGCAACCGGTGATCTGCGTGGACCATTTATTAGCCTCGATTGGCTCGGTTCTAGTGGTTAGCCAATGCCGCAGTTCGTCGGCGTCGCCACGCAAGCAGAGCCAACCCCACGAACCCGACTGCGAACAGTCCATAGGTTCCTGGTTCTGGTGCAACCAAGCTGTTGTATTGATAAAGATTGTTGATGATCGTCTGATCGATCGCTGAATCAAAAATCCACATTTCATCAATCTGGCCAAAGAAGCTAAAGCTTGCTGTGGTGTAAGCCTGACCGATGGTGTTCAAGGTGAATCCCGTTGAGACCCCCGTTTCGCTGCCAGCCGCCGCGATTTTGTCGACATACACGGTAAGATCTGATCCGTCGGCCACGATCACATAGTGATGCCAATTCGTATCGTTGGGGGCGACGGCGTCCACCTCCCGGTTGCCGCTAGCGCTCGTATTACTTCGCCAACGGATGCCCGTTAGCGACCCGCTTGTATCGTTCAGTGCAATGAAAAAAACGTTGTTGTTCCGATCACCAATCACCATGTCCCACTGCTTGTTATCCTGCGCCTTCTTGGCCCAAAAAGCGATGGAATAAGGAACACCGCTGCCGAACGTCTTGCTCGGTATCGCCACGTAATCCGCCTCACTGCTCAAGTTAAGTCCTCCGCCGCCGAACTTGAACTCGCCCGGCGTTGAAGTAATGCCGCTGTTGCCGATCGTACCGACGTCGGTCAGCGTGCCGTGACGTAAGTTGCCGGAGACGTCGTTGTAGCCGTTGTCGAACGAGTAATGAGCGTACACGCTAGCGGCGGACGCTGACCGATCGGCCAGTGCGACAGTAGAGGCCAACAGTACGAAAAACGTGGCAAAGCGAAACATGGTAAAGTCTCCAATTTTCAAACGGAAAAGGAATGGTTCAGTCGACGTTCAATTGACACTCGTCGACTAACGAGCAGGCTGTTCTTCCTCGTGCAATAGGGCTGCTGGCGATTCAGGCTCAGTCAGCGCAATCAGGGTAAATCCGTTGAGGACGATGTGCGGCGTGTCGATCTTTTCGATTTCCACCAGCAGCGGGACCGAGTCGGCCGCTTCGACCACAAAACCGCACCATGCTGGCGACGACAGCGGCCCGCCCGTTATGCTCAGTTCCTCGCAGCCAACCACGCGCGGTTCGTCGCCGCGCCGCCAGCTAACACGAATCGTGCCGTGGCTGCCGCTGAGATCGTGGTGGTAGGTCGCCATCATGTAGCGGCCCGGCGGCAGACCATCAATCGTCAAGTGCAACACCTCGCCGCTGGTCGTGACGAAATCTTCCACCAGATCACCTAGCCTGACGGTTGGCATGTCTCCCCGATCTCGCCAGACAAGGCGGCCCGACTCAGCGTCGACGGTGACCGTCACGGGCAAGAGCGGATCGTTGGCGAAGTAATACCGCTCCGACTGCGGCCCGACCGTCGCGCCGGACGTAGGCCGGGTGAACGGCAAGAATCCCGCCTGCACGTCGTGCCCGTGTGTCGGATCATTGACCGTGCTGGCGAAATCGATCCGCAGTTCGCGCGAGACGGTGGGCGTTGCCCTGAAGAATCGCGATTGGCGGCCGATTTTGCCGATCGAAACCTGGCCGGCGGAAAGCATCGCCTCTTGGCCGGCCTGGAGCACACGACTCTGACCACCGTGGCTGGCCTGCCAACTCAAGTTGACGCTTCCCGTGAAGACGGCCACATCGACCCGTTGGTCGTCGTCGACCTCGACAACGAATTCAGTCCCTAGGTCTTCAATCACCGCGGTGGGGGTCGTCACGGCAAAGCCAATCGCCCGCCGCGGAACCAGCGCCGTCAGCCGGCCCCGTTCTAGTCGTCCGCTATTGGAGGTGAGTCCGACGAATCGCGTCGGCCCCTGTAACAGCACTTGAGCGCCGGAATCAAACGTCACGGTGGCGACGCCCGAAGCAAGCTCCAGCCATTCGCCGACCCGCAGGTCGTGCGGTCCTTCGCGGAACGACGGTTGAGCCGAGAGCCACTTCGCATCACTGGCCGATGTAACCACGGCGACGAACCGCGACGACAATTCCGGTTCCGCTGTGTTCTGATTCCCCCAATCGGGAACGATCAACGCCAACGAGAGCAAGATGTTTGTTATGAACAGCGCCGAGATAACTAGTGACAAGGTAACAAAATTCGAGGCCCGATCTCGAATCGCCCACCAGATACGTTCGCTGCGTGTCGAACTCTCGTACAGCAGTTCGTCCTCTTGCTCAGTATCCCTCAGAGGCAGCCCGCGGAGTGGCTGCGGGGCGGCCTCTGCATATTCCAACTCCAACTGCACTTCCAGTGTGATGAAATCATGAAACGCAATTCGCGCTGCTTCCGACCCATTCAAATGGTCGCTCAGTTGCTTGCTTTCTTCCGGACGGATTGTTCCGTCGGCGGCTGACTCGAACAGTCGCTGCCACCGCTCGTCGACTTGGCTAAACCCGCTCATGGTCTCCGCTCCTCGGCCAGCGACCGCTCGATGCATTCCAGCAGCGAACGTCTGGCGCGGAACAGAATTTTCTTGACCGCCTCCTGCGTGCGATTGAACCGGCCGGCCAATTCGGCGATCGACAGCGATGCGTGGTATTTTGCCCGCACAATCGCCCGAGGCTGCTCGTCAAGCTTCTCCAGGCAGCCGCGCATCGCCCGTTGCCGATCCTCGAACAGATCGCTGCGGGCGGCGGCCGTGGCGGCCAGTTTGGCGACCAAGGCGTCGTCGAACAGCAGCCGCTCGCGGCTTTGATCGCGCCGTCGGGCGAGCACTTGAAAGTGGGCGATCTTGCAGGCCCAGGCGGCGAAGTTGCTGCCCGGCTCGAACTCTCCCGCCTTGCGCCACAACACGAGATTCGTTTCCTGCAGGACGTCCTTGGCCACGTCGGCATCCGCCACCAGAGTGCGAATGTACGCCGCCAGCCGACCCTGATGTTCC
>JBGTJT010000011.1:0-6762 GCA_041744995.1 Pirellulales bacterium
GTCACTGCCACGCGCGAGGCCACCTGGGACGCAGCGAGCGACGCCAACTTCAAGAACATCGAACTGTTTTCCGGCGAGCGGCTGGTGCTTAATAGCGGGCTGGCGGAAGTGACGTTCGAGGATGGGGCGGTGGTGCTGATAGAATCGCCTGCTGAGTTCCTCATTGACGCAGCGTCCGCCGGGACACTCGCTCAAGGCAAGCTTGTCGCCCGTGTGAATCAACCCGCCGCAGGGTTTTTGGTCCACACTCCGACTGCGACGATTACCGACCTGGGAACTGAGTTCGGTGTTAGCGTTGCCGACGACGGCGTGACGGATGTGGCCGTCTTGGAAGGAGTCGTGAGTGTTGCTGCACGGATGCCGGCGGATGCCACACCGATTCGACTCGTTGCCGGCCAAGCAGCGCAGGTCGACGATCGCGGCGCGAAGCTCTCCCACCCGACCAGCAATAGCGTCCGATTCACGCAAGCACTGCCTGTGGCCAAGCCCACGGGCGGCGCAACCTTGATTGCTCGCTTTCCGATGGGAGAGGAGGACGGCGACGCCGCGCCAGACAATGTGACCGCAGAGCAACTCCGCGACGCGGTCGCGGCACGGCGGCTGACTCGATCCGGCAACCCTATTTACACCGAAGGCAGCCCGGCAGAGGAAAGCCGGTTGGCTGTAAGCTTTGGCGGTGAGGCAGACGAGCACTACTCAGCTTCCGATGTCGTTACTTCAGCCACGGACAATTTTGCCGTGACGGCGTGGGTTCGTTCGGAACAAGCTGAGCAGGTCGGCGCCATCGTGTGGAACGGCGACACTGGTTGGGGCATCTTGCAGCGTGGCGGTTCGTTCTGCGGGCACCTCAACGGCGTGGGCGATGTCGGTTCCTGCCGTTTTGAGCCGGGGCAATGGCATCAATTGGCGCTGATACGCCACGGCGGGATCGCTACGTTTTACGTGAATGGAACCTCCGTGGGCAGCGATCCCCGGGCGCCCATGGCGCCGCGAGGAAGCTTTTGGATCGGATGCACAGTCAACAACTTCCACTTTCACGGCGGCATCGACGAGGTTTGCGTCTTTGCACTCGACCCCAACTCGTTTCGAATCGAAGACTTCTTGGCGAACGTAATTCAACAAGACTAATTCTCTGGTTTCCTTTTTCTTGGAGCTTCTCATGACTGCAAAGTATTCGCTCAGCCTGTTGCTTGTCGCCGCGTTCTCGAATTTCGCCCTGCTGACTTCACTCTCGAGCGCGGCGACCATAACGCACGCTTTATATCGCTTGGGCGAGGACGACCCCGGCG
The DNA here is from genome assembly GCA_041744995.1 of Pirellulales bacterium. GTDB lineage: Bacteria > Planctomycetota > Planctomycetia > Pirellulales > UBA7805 > JBBDLY01. The sequence continues at coordinate 1,290 of JBGTJT010000011.1, forward strand.
CCGTGGCGGGCGGTACCGGTAATGCGACCAGCGTCGCCGCAGTGGGCAGCCCAACGCTCGACTTAAGCATCCGGGTTGGAAGCCCGACATACAGTTCCAGCACGCCGGGCCCCGGCAGCTCGCTTTCGATGGATTTTGATCCTGGCGAGTACTACCGCACCAACGGTACGGTTGCGACCACGGCCACCAACAACTTTGGCATCGAGGCGTGGGTCAACCGCGATTCCTTCAGCGGAAACCAAGGGATCGCCTGGAATGGTAACGGCGGGTGGGGACTGCTAACCCGCGGAACCGACATCCTCGGGCACTTGAACAATGTTGGGGACGTGGGTACTGGCGGGGCGACGGTTAGCACGGGAGCATGGTTTCACGTAGCGTTGGTGCGGGACAACGGTCTCGCAACGCTCTATCTCAACGGCGTAGCAAATGGCTCAACGAGCGCCGGTACCCCCGCGACGCCGTCCGGCTCTGTCTTTATCGGTCAGATCGGCACCGCTCCCGCCTCGTTCAATTCGGACGGCAAGATCGATCATGTCCGGATCTTCACATTCAACGCGGGCGAGTTCAATGCCGCCACGGATCTGACGCTTACCCTCCCGACAACTGTCCCGGAACCCGGAACTTTTGTGCTGGCGGGGATAGCACTGGCAGGCGCCGTGGCACTGCTGCGCGTGCGCCGGCGAACCACTGGAGTGAACCAGTAAGAAGGCATGTTCATGGCAGACCAACCAATCGAATCGAGCCGAGACAAGTTTATGCACGCCCGTTTGAGTCACCGGTTCGCGGGGTTTACGCTCGTCGAGCTGTTGGTGGTGATCACCATCATTGGCATCCTGATCGCACTGCTGCTGCCGGCGGTGCAAGCGGCGCGCGAGGCGGCGCGGCGCACGCAGTGCGCCAACAATCTCAAGCAAATTGGACTGGCGCTACAGAACCATCATTTTGCTCACGACGCCTTTCCTGCCGGCGGCGGACACGCAACCAACGGCGGCATAGGCTATTCCTGGTGGGTGGAGATTCTCCCCTTCGCCGAGCAGCAGGCGATCTATGACCGGCTGGACCGCCGTCCTACGACGCAGTGGGGCTGGTCAGGCAATGTCGCTGGCGCCGGCAACACAGCCAATCATCAGTTGCTGTACGAATACGCCTTTCATTACGGCCGCTGCCCCTCCAGCCCGCTTCCCGAGTTTTCCTGGCCCTATGCGCAGAGTTTCAGCCCGACGTATACGGGCGTGGCGGGTTCCTACGACGCCGCGTCATCGATCGAAGTATCCTCCAGCATGGGATACCTGTCTGGCAATGGCGCCTTGCGACGGTTGCAACCGATTACCTTTGGCGCCATCCGCGACGGCGCGTCGAACACCATGATCGTGGCGGAACAGTCCGACTTTTGCCTCGATGCCTCCGGCGGGCAGCAGGATTGCCGTTCCGACGCCTGGCACGGCTTTCAAATGGGCGCCGCCACTGACACGAGGACTTTCAATGTGACGACCGTCATGCATCGCCTCAACGACAAGACGTTCAACGCGGTCGGTGTCGGTATGAGCCTCAACTACGGCGCCAATCGGCCGATTCAATCGGCCCATCCCGGCGGTGCGCAGGTCTGCCTGGCGGATGGCTCTGTGCAATTTCTACAGGAGGGCCTTGCGCTGCAAACGCTGTACGATCTGGCCAATCGCTCCGACGGAAACGTCGTCGCCCTGCAATAAGGTTGGTGCCATGCGACTACCGCGAACCACGCAAGTGCTGCCTGCTTGTGCCGTGGCGCTCCTTGCGCTGCTTGCTGGCTGCGGACCGAAAGAACAGTTGTCGCCCGTCACAGGCCGCGTCACCTATGCCGGCCAACCGGTCGCCAACGCCTCGATCGTCTTTCAACAGTCCGAAACAGGCATCCACGTCGCCGCGGAGCTTGACGACCAAGGCGAATACCGTGTCGTAACCGCCCAAGGCGCAGGGCTGCCGACGGGCAACTATACCATCGCCATCGTTCCCAAATCCTTTGAAGAAGCCGGTCCCGTCGATCCACGATTGAGTGCGCCGGGCAACGCACCGGCGCGCTACGATATCCCCGAGCACTTTCGATCCGCTCGCAGCAGCGGTTTGCAGTTTCAGGTTACCGAAGGTGCAAATCGCTTCGATATCGACCTGGCCGAGACGCCGCCCACGGAGCGATCCTTCTGATTGCTCCTGCGCCCACGGCGGATCGGCCAAGGGGGCCGGGACCTTTGGCCGCTTCGAGGTGACCGCCGACGTCAGCGCCTCAACCAAAGCGGCCGTGTTCCAGCCCGGCGCCAAGACCGAAACCCTGATCCGCTTCTCCACCGTAGCCGGCGAGCGCGGCAGCCCCGACACCTGGCGCGATCCCCGCAGCTTCGCGCTGAAGTTCTACACTACCGAAGGCAACTACGAAAAGGAATCGCCCGGTGCCTAACCTTGTCAATACGCAGCCAAAGCGAGTAAGTCCTTCCACACAGTGCCAGCAAGCCTGTCGGCGGTTGACGGCCGTTGGCCGCTCCGCTTCTCTTTCTGCTCTCCTGCTGCTGGTTGCCGGGCTGAGCGCTGACAGCTAACGATGCGCCATCAATCGGCTCTGCCTTCGTCGAAAATTGGAACTGCTGAATTTGATGGCGAGACGGCCACCGTTGCACTATGATACCGGAAAGACGTAGCGGCGCTCTCCGCGGATTCACCGTTGAGCGGGAGGCATTTTGGTTGGGGGCAGACACGGCGCCTGGATCGCGGGGCCGCAAGCGCCCGACCGCGCACAGCGCAAGCCTAGACTGAGCACTTATTCTTCTGCAGGAGTGTTGGATGAACATGCATCGCGTATTATTCTTGGCGACCCTTTCGGCAGCCTTTGTGGGGCACGTCGCTCTGGCGAGGCCCGCCCAAGCGGCCCTGATTGCTTACGACTCCTTCTCGGTGGACGGCATCGCCGACAACGGCGACTACAACGCCGCGCCGCTGCAGGGTCAAGGCCCTTCCGTAGGCAGCGGGGGCTTCACTGGCAACTGGATGAGCGCCAGTGGTAGCACAGGCGCCCAGCGCGCATTTGGCGCTGCGTTGACGCATCCCAACATGCCCGGCACGCCCCAGACCGGGATCGGCACGACGCTCCACGGGGTGATTATTCCCGCCAGCAATGTTGGAACCGCCCATCGACGAGTCAGTCGCAAACTCGATTTCGTTCCCCCAGATGGCACATACTACGCGAGCTTTCTTCAACAGTACGCCGCGCAAACCACCCCGTATGCCACGCACTATCTTGGATTTGGTGCATTACAGGGCACTGACGGGAATTACGATACGTGGGTTGGCAACTACGTCGGTCTTTATGACGGCGGCCTTGATTTTTACAAGGGGACGGGGAACGCCTTGACGAGTCAAACAACCAACCTTGTAGAATCGGTCACGATCGGCGAGACCTACATGGTCGTCCTAGAGATTGCCTATAGCACGTCGGGCTCAGATTCCATCACCGTCAGGGTCTACGATAGTTCATCAACGGAGATGGCCAACCAGGCGTTTACGGGACTGGCTGTCAATCTCGATTATTTGGTTTTTGGCTCAAGAGGCCATGCCATCGATGCGACCAGAACGGACGAGTTCCGTTTCGGCACCGAGTTGTCCGATGTGTTCTTTGCGGCCGTGGTTCCCGAGCCGAATGCCGTTATGCTGCTGGCCGTCGGCCTGCTGGGCTTGCTGGTCTGCGGCCGCCGCCGCTAACGTCCCCTGTTCGAGCCAACGCAGGCTGGTGGCGGCGTTTCGTAAATCTGGCCGTCGGTCCGCGTGGGCTGCCGGCGTGAGGCCCCTGAATTGCGGGGGAGGGGCGTTCGCAACCGCGCTGGAAAAGGGGTTTTCAGGTCCATTTCCTGGTATTTTGCAAATTTTTTTGGATTTTCACCCTCAGAAGTTCGGCGTTTGGCGCGATTAGTTTGTGAGTGGCTTGGCGACGCGCGCGGTCGCCTCCAACCGGAGAAATTAATACTCCGTGGACGAATCCGCGCCGTTCCAGGCCCCATCAAGGGTAAAAAGATGCCCCAGCCACACAATCCGTCGGCCGCCAATCATGAAGAGTTCGTCCGGCTTTACACCCGGCACCAGCGGCAGATTCACGCCTATGTGGGAGCCGTGCTCGCCAACCCCAGCGACGTGGAAGACGTCTTGCAGGAAACCAGCGTGGTGTTGTGGAACAAGTTCGACACCTTCGACCGGGAAAAATCGTTCTTGGCCTGGGCCCGCGGGATCGCCCATCTGGAGATCCTGGCCTACTTTCGCCGCCAGGAGCGAAAGATGCTCCCCATCGACGACTCCCTGCTGGAGTTGTTGCTGGGCGAGCGATCCGCCATGGACGACCTGCTCGACCAGCGGCGGGCGGCGTTGCCCAAGTGCGTGCGGCAACTGCGGCCCCAGGATCAGCAACTGATCCAACAATGCTACTCGCCCGGAGCGAAGATCAAGCTCGTGGCGCAGCGCCTGGGGCGGTCGCCGGACGCCGTGTACCAATCGCTGCTGCGGATTCGGCGAGCGCTGTTTGACTGCGTCAACCGGACGATTGCCGCGGAAGGGCGCGAGTGATGGACAACAACCTTCATGGCGACGCCCTGTTGCGACTGTTGTCCGATTATTGCGCCGGGCGATTGAGCGACGCCGACGGCCGGCGCCTGGCGGCGGCGTTGCACAGCGACGAAGCGGCCCGCCGGATATTCCTCGAGTACATGGATCTGCATTCCGCGCTGACCTGGGAAACGTCGAGCGCCGCCGACCTCGAGTTCGTGCGGCCCCACCGCGGCGAAGCCTCGCGGACCGCCGACTCCACGACGCTGCTTTCGTGGATGCAAGGCCGGTTGCAAGCCATGGTTTCGACGCCGCAACGGTCGGCTTGGGTCATTGCCTCGCTGATCTTCGTGGCGGGGTTGCTCGTGTTGGCGTATACCCCTTTGCGGACACCTACGCCTAGCGCCTCGCGACCTCCTCAAATCACGGCCGAGGCGCCGCAACCGGCCAGCAACGGCCGGCTTGTGGCGGCGCGGATCACAGGGGGCGCCGATTGCCAGTGGGACGATTCGGCGCTGCCGTTGGGTTATGAGTCGCCGTTGTACGTTGGGCAGCAGGTCAAGTTGCTGGAGGGGACCGCGGAGATCACGTTCGCCGACGGGGCGGTGGTGACGCTCGGCGGCCCGGCGACGTTGATTGTCGACTCCCCCTCGCGCGGTTCGCTCCGGCAGGGAGAACTGATCGCCAAGATTCCGAAGGGGGCGGTCGGGTTTGGCGTGCAAACGCCGAAGGCGGTGGTGGTCGATCTGGGCACGGAGTTTGGGGTGCTGGTCGCGGACGACGGCCAAGAGGAGGTGCATGTTTTTTCCGGCGCGGTCGAATTCTCCTTGGCCGCCGACAGCCGGAGCGGGAATCGGTTGGCCGGCGGTGAAGCGATTCGACTGACCCGCGACGGCGCCAAGGTGCGGGTGGAGCG
>JBGTJT010000012.1:0-2755 GCA_041744995.1 Pirellulales bacterium
AGCGGGCCAACCGGTCGGAAAGCGGGCCGTGCTGGCCGAGCGGCGCTCTTCGTTGTTGTTCGCGCATTTCGGGTTGTCCGGACCCGCGGCGCTCGATGTCAGCCGGGCCGTCAGCGGCGACGATGCTGCCGGTCCGTTTGATGTAGTGATTGATCTGTTGCCCGGCGAGGAAGAATCGTGCATCGACCGGCAGATTCAATCGCTTGGTGAGGAGCATGGCAAGCGGCAATTAATCACGTGGCTGAGCGAGAAGCACCCGAAACGGCTCGGCGAGGCACTGCTGCGTCAGGCCAACATACCCGAGGCGCGGCGGTGCAACGAGATCAGCAAACAGGAGCGTCGCCGCTTGCTGATGGCGATTAAGTATTTGCGAATTCCCATCACCGGCACACTCGGCTTCAAGAAGGCCGAAGTCACCGCCGGGGGCGTTGCCTTGAATGAGGTCGACTCCAGGACAATGCAGAGCAAACTCGTCCCGGGCCTTTACCTGGCCGGCGAGATCCTCGATCTCGACGGACCAATTGGCGGCTACAATTTTCAGGCGGCCTTCAGTACCGGCTGGCTGGCTGGAGAGCATGCCGCGGAACGTAGCTGAATTCCCCAAGAATTCAGTTAACAGACAACGTAGCTGAATCCGCCTAGTATTCAGACAGCGACTCTCTCCGCCAAGGCAGCGTGTACATGCCATGCTTGTCGCGGTCGACGTTCCACGCGCACTCGAAAAAATCGTTGTTCTTCTTCACATAGCGGAAGAACGTGATCGGCGTGAAGTGATCGTCCTTGGTCTTCAGGCCGGCCGCCTGGCAGATGACGATCGAAAAAGCGACGCAGTCGCGTGCAAGCAAGCGGTACTGGGGGTTGCGGGCAAACTCGCTACGGACCCTATTCTCCGCCTCTCGCAACCGCTCGTCCGGCACCCGAAAACCGACCAGATGGTTGATGTTGTCCTCGTAGCCGACTTCATCGATCTGCCCCGGCACGTACAGACCGAGCAGGCTTTTCTTGAAGGGCTTGGGGCGGAAGTGGAGCCAGCGGACCGTGCCGTCGTCGTAGCGGATCACACAACCAACGTGCGGCGTGAAGTAGTTTGCCCTGGTGACCAAGTAGAGTTCACCCGCCGACGAGATCGCAGGTGTGAGAACCAAGCACGCGGCGCACAAGAAAATCGACCTCAGCCGGCGGCCCAGTTGCTCGAACATCGCTGGTTCCTTGCAAGTCGGTGTTCTAGGTTATCGGCGTCGGCCATTGTGATGTGGCGGCACTGTGTCGCGGCGGCATAGTGTCGCGACGGCACTGTGTCGCGGCGGCGCTGGACGAGCTAATTTTATCCAAGCCGGCGGCGAGTCAATCCACGCAGTAGCACGCTGGCATGCCCGTCAATGCAATCGTGTGTCGAAGCAAATTCTATAACTGTAAGCAGCTAAGGCATTTGCGGCAGGCAGTCTGGGGTGTTAGCCGTTCTCCTGACGAAACTTCTCCATGAACTCCACCAACCGGGCCACTCCTTGCTCGGGCATTGCGTTGTAGATGGAAGCGCGAATACCGCCGACGCTGCGATGCCCTTTGAGATTCGCCAAGGCGACTGCGGAAGCTTCCTTGAGAAACTTGGCTTGCAGGTCGTCGTTCGGTAGGCGAAAGGTGACGTTCATGAGCGAGCGGCAGTCGGCTTGCGCGTGCCCGTTGTAAAAGCCGTTGCTGTTGTCGATCGCATCGTACATCCAGCCCGCCTTTTCGCGGTTGAGTTCGTCCATCTTGTCCAGGCCGCCGATGTCTCGAAGTAGCCAATCGGTGACGAGCTTGAGAACGTAGATGGCGAACGTCGGCGGCGTGTTGTAGCACGATTCGTTCTCGGCGTGGTTCTTGTAATTCAGCATACCGCCCAGCCGCTCAGGGCAGCGGGCCAGCAGATCGTCGCGAATGATCACGACCGTCACGCCAGCCGGCCCGGCGTTCTTTTGCGCGCAAGCATAGAGGACGGCATATTTATCGAGTTCGACCGGCCGCGAGAGAAAGTCGCTCGAGGCGTCGCACACCAAAGGCACTTCCGCCGCATCCGGCTCTTTCGGCCATTGCACCCCTTGGATGGTCTCGTTGCTGGTGAAGTAGGCGTACACGGCGTTCTTGGAAAGGTTGACCGCGCTGGCCGCAGGGAGGCGGTCGTAATTGGTCGACTTGCCGTCCCAAGCGATGTTGATCGAGCCTTCCTTTTGAGCCTCGTCGGCGGCATTTTTGCCCCAGGAGCCGGTGGTGATATAATCCGCCACGCCGTCGCCGAGCAGGTTCATCGGAATCATGGAGAACTGCAAACGCGAGCCGCCCTGCAGGAACAGCACCTGGTAGTTCTCCGGAATGGCAAGCAGTTTGCGCAGGTTTGCCTCGGCCGCGTGCAGGATTTCGACGAATTCCTTGCCGCGATGGCTCACTTCCAGAATCGAGGCCCCCACGCCCGGCAGCGCGAACAGGTCTCGCTGCGCTTCGCGCAACACGACTTCCGGCAACACGGCCGGTCCTGCGGAGAAATTGAAAACGCGCTGCTCGCTCATCCGCGGTCGCCTCGGTGAAAAGTAAGTCGATCGAAAACCGCGATTTTAATGCAACGCCAACAGTCGGGGGAAGTCCCCAGCCAAAGCGGCCTGACATGGACGACGCGGAACGGAGTGTTGTGTCTGTCGGGCTAATCGACTCGCACCGGCGCGGTTCTCGCCTGGGCGGAAGTTCGCCGCCGCACCGCCTCGACGCGGCGGCGGCGGACTTC
>JBGTJT010000013.1:0-10264 GCA_041744995.1 Pirellulales bacterium
TCCGCCAGCCGCTCGTCCCGCGCCGCGGCGGAATGGCTGTCCAAGGTTGCTGCGTCGTGTGGTGCGGGTTTGGCCATGACCATTCCATTGTAGCTGAATTCATTCGAGTTTCCGCTACGGGTCCACTCCGCCGCAGAAGAACTGCAAAGTCAAATCTTGAGAGAAAGCGAAGCATTCAGCGATCAGCGATCAGCAAGCGAGAATCGGGCATTTTTCAGGCTGACTGCTGATTGCTGATCGCTGACTGCTCAACGTGTCTCGTCGGAACGTCGTTCTTGACCGGGGATCAACAACCGAAAGCCGACATTGCAGTTGTCCCGCACTTCGCCGCGACCCTCGACGCTGCCGCGCCGCCTTCCCTACAATGAAACGTATCTCTATTGCCGCGTACCTCAGGCCTCCGCATGTCTCCATTACACCACGAAACCTCGATCAGCCCGCGGAAGCTCGAAAAGATCGAGTCGCAGACGCAAGCGATCGGCCGCCAATTGTTCGAGCGGCTACATGCCCAACGTCCGCGGGTGTGGCAGCGGCGGTATTGGGACGAACGCATCCTGGCCTGGGCGATGCGTGACGAGCGGGTTAAGGTTCGCATGTTCCGCTTCGTGGACGTGCTGCCGATGCTCGGCGACAACGAGGAGATTATCGAGCACCTGCAAGAATACCTGGGCGAAGTCAGCAACTTGCTGCCGCGGACCATGCGAACCGGCCTGGCGATTGCTCAGCCCTGGACCGCGCCGGGTCGAGGTCTGGCAGCCGTCGCCCGCAGCAACGTGCAAAGCAGTGCGCGGCGGTTCATCGCCGGATCGAACGTCAAGGAAGTCTTAAAAAGCGTCGAACGGGCACGCCGCGCCAACAAAGGCTACACACTCGATCTGCTGGGCGAGGCCGTGATCAACGACGCCGAGGCCGAGCAGCACTTTCAGACCTATCTCGACGTGATGCGCGGCGTCGCCGAAACCGCCAGCGACTGGATCGAGCGGCCTCAAGTTGATCAGTCGCTGTACGGGCCGCTGCCGCGGGGCAATCTTTCCGTCAAGCTCTCGGCAATGGACAGCCACTTCGATCCGATCGATACTTCCGGCACGGTGCAGCGAACCGGCGAGCGCCTGCGGCAGCTGCTCCGCGCTGCCAAGGCGTGTGGCGCGTTCATCAATATCGACATGGAGTCGTACGAGACCAAGGATCTCGCGCACGCGGTCTTCCGCGATGTGCTGGGCGACGACGAGTTCCGCGACTTCACCGACATCGGCATCGTGATTCAGGCTTACCTGCGAGATTCGCAGCGGGACCTGCACGACTTGCTCGACTGGGTGCAGCAGCGCGGCACGCCGATTTGGGTTCGCCTGGTGAAGGGCGCTTACTGGGACTACGAAACGATCCACGCTGGTGCCGAGGGCTGGCCGGTGCCCGTGTTTCAGGAGAAGTGGCAAAGCGACGCCAACTACGAGCGGCTGGCGCGTTTCCTGATCGAACATCACAAGTGGCTGCACCCGCAACTTGCCAGCCACAACGTCCGTTCGCTGGCGCACGGCATCGCCGCGGCGCAGGAACTGGGCTTGAAACCGAGCGGGTTGGAACTGCAAATGCTCTACGGCATGGGCGAGCCGATCCAGCAGGCCCTGGTCGACATGGGCTATCGGGTTCGCGTCTACATGCCCTACGGCGAGTTGATCCCCGGCATGGCCTATCTCGTGCGGCGGCTGCTGGAGAATACCTCCAACGATTCCTTCCTGCGGATCAGCGCCAGCGACCAGGCGCCCATCGAGACGCTGCTTGCTAAGCCGAACGAACTCGCCCCGCAGGATGATGAACTACTCGACCCACAAAGGAACGTAGCCTTGGACCAGGTCAAACAACACGACACGTACGCACCGAAGTACTTCAACGAACCGCTGACCGACTTCGCCATCGCCGAGAATCGAGAAGCGATGCAGCGTGCCCTGGACGAGATCCGCCCGCAGTTCGGCCATGAGGTGGAACTGGTCATCAACGGCCAGAAGATTCGCTCGGTCGACCTTATGCCGAGCGTGAATCCTTGCCAGAAGGACGAAGTCCTCGCCCAGATCGCACTGGCGACCGAGTCGCAGACCAACGAGGCCATCGAGGCGGCCCAGGCCGCGTTCGCAAGTTGGAGCAAGCTGCCGATCGCTGAGCGGGCCAAATATCTCCGCAGCCTTGCCGCAGCGATGCGCCGGCAGCGATTCGAACTGTCGGCCTGGATGATCTACGAATGCGGCAAGCAATGGCGCGAGGCGGACGCCGACGTCGCCGAGGCGATCGACTTTTGCGAATACTACGCCGACGGCGCCGAAGAACTCGAGCCGGCCGCTGGCGCCGACTTCCCCGGCGAGCAGAACCGCTGGCAGTATCTGCCTCGCGGTGTGACGGGCGTGATCTCGCCCTGGAATTTTCCATTGGCTATTCTCACCGGCATGACCACCGCGGCCCTGGTGACCGGCAACACGGTGGTGATGAAGCCGGCCGAGCAGTCGAGCATCGTCGGCGCGAAGCTGATGGAACTGTTTCTGGAGATTGGCATCCCCACGGGCGTGGTCAACCTGATCACCGGCCGTGGCGAGGTGGCCGGCGCGCGGCTGGTTGCGCATCCACAGGTGGCGACGATCGCCTTCACCGGCTCGCGGCAGGTCGGACTGCTGATCAACGCCAACGCGGCCGAAGCCTCGGCCAAAGGCACTGCGCCGATGGTCAAGCATGTGATCACGGAGATGGGCGGCAAGAACGCCATTATCATCGACGACGATGCCGACTTGGACGAGGCGGTACTCGGCGTCACCCGCAGCACCTTCGGCTACCAAGGTCAGAAGTGTTCGGCCTGCTCCCGGGCGATCGTGCTTCGCGGCGTGCATGAGCAGTTCATGAAGCGGCTGGTCGAAGCGGCCCGCAGCCTGCACGTCGGCCCAGCCGCCGAACCGGGCAACCATGTCTCGGCCGTAATCGACGAGGAAGCCTTGGAGAAGTGCCGCAAGTACATCGAGATCGGCCGGGAAGAAGGCCAGGAAGCCTTGGCCGTCGACGTGGGCGAGTTGGCCGAGCAAGGCTACTACGTCGGCCCGCATATCTTTGATAGGGTCCCGCCGGAGGCCCGGCTGGCGCAGGAAGAAATTTTCGGCCCGGTGCTGGCGGTGATCCGAGTGGAGGGTTTTGACGAGGCGATCCGAGTGGCCAACAGCACCGACTATGCGCTAACGGCCGGCTGCTTCTCCCGCAGCCCCGGCAACCTCGACCGCGCCCGGCGGGAACTGGTCGCCGGCAACGTCTATCTCAACCGCACCATCACCGGCGCCCTGGTTGGCCGGCAACCGTTCGGCGGCTACAAAATGAGCGGCGGAGGCACCAAGCAAGGCGGGCATGATTACTTATTGCAGTTCGTGCTGCCACGCTGCGTGACGGAGAACACGATGCGCCGTGGCTTCGCGCCAAGCAGCGTAGAGGCGTAACAATACAAGCTCGACGCGCCAGCGAGTGGGTCGGCGGAGCGACAGACCTCTCCACCGCTAATCGACGCTGATGTTCGCTAATCTCCCCGGTTGCGAAGCCATTGCGTTGTTAAACGCAGAGGGCCGCTGAGGATCTGTACTGAAGTCAACGGGAACTCGAAAAATTCACCTTGCAGAACTCCATGATTTGCCAGAACTTTGACTTCATGTTGGGAAGATTACCCTGCCTTCCCTCTGTTTGGCTTGCTACCCAGTGCGACCACAGCCCATTTGGTTTCGTGAACTCGTCCGTGTGATTCGTTTCCTGCTGGTGATCGATCCACATAAGCGCAGCAATGGCCCAATGCTGGTCATAAGAGCAGTCGGGCTTCGCGAGATAGCACCGGAGGTACTGTTTCAGGTAATTGACGCTTTCATCGTTCTCGAAACACGCCAACGCGAACGCGTGAGATTGCCCAGCGTAGCAAGTTTTGGAAGCAAGTAAGAGTTCACCGATGTGCGGCTGGAGTTCAACATAGCTCTTTAGTCCAGCAAACCAACTTCCGACGATCGCATAACGCCAGTGCCCTTGGAGCAGAGTTAACGCTGTACCAGAGGACATTTCAGCTAGTCTCTGCCGAATCTCCAGCACGAAGGGGCTCTGCGCACTCGGCTGATCAGTCTTGGCATAGTTGCCGTTCAATATCATTAAATAGAACGGCGCAACCCAATATCGAAAGAACTCACTTCGAGTATCATAGACGTCATATTGCATAGGTGGTTGCCATACTTCGCGGCCCCTGCGTTTAACAGCGCGCGCATACCGCCCCTAACGGTGCATCTCACTCAGCACCACCTCGCTCGACACGGTCGCATCGCGAGCACTCGCCGTAAGCTGCTGAGGATCGTCCAGCCACCAGAGCAGCACGTGCGTGTCCAGAAGCAACTTCATGTCTCATGGGCCCCGAAAGCACTCGCGATGTCCGGCGGCAACTCGTCGAAATCAGCACTAATCTGGACGCGGCCGCGCCACCATCCTCCCTGTCGCTCCTGTTGCTTGCCGGCCTGCGATTCCTTGGCCACCTCAATTCGCACGCGAGTTCCCTCTGGAAGCATCAGCGGACCATCCGGCACGATGATTCCGTCACGAACAATTCCAACTAGGGACATGATTGAAACGCCCTCCAAGCGATTTGGAAACAACTTTCAATCCTCATTCTATTCGTCTGAACGGCCCATTGCCAGCAAGGACACCGCTTCGCCCACGACTTCCTTAGTAAATCGCACTCCCTCGCGGCGTGACGGAGGACACCACGCGACGTTGGTTCGCGCCAACCAGGGTGGAGGCGTAACAATACAAGCTCGACGCGCCAGCGAGTGGGTTGCGGTGTTAGCAGGCACAGCGTCTCGCAGCCCTACGCTGGCTTGCTCACCAACCCACTCGCTGGCGCGTCGAGCTTGTATTCACTCACTCAGCACCACTTCACTCGAAACCGTTGCATCCCGCTCATCGGTCGCCGTGAAAAAATACCCGGTGACGCCTTCCGGCAGATTGACCATGAACACCTCGCCGTCGGCGTACTCGGCCGGTTTGCTGTGCCATTGGCGTTTGGGCGACGGGCCGCCGTCGGTGGTCCAGTGGAACTCGGTCTTCTTGATCGGCGTTTCAGTGGTGAGCTTGGCCACGGCGCCCTTCGCGTTGGTCAGTTGGATCGGTGAGAATTTCGGCAGCGGCGTGCCGCCGTTGAGATGCTGTTCGATGAACAACTCGATCTCGCCGGGTGCCCAGCCTTGCGGATGCCCGTGCGGCATGCGGACCGTGATGCACAGGTTGCGGTCCGGGCGTTCGACCAGTTCATAGGTCTTCACGTAGCTCGGCATCCAGTAGGCGAAGTCGTTGGTGCCGTTGACGAACAGCACCGGCATCTCGGCTGCGCCGACATAGCGGGAAGGGTCCCACAACGTGTGCCACCGCTCGCGCTGCTCGGCCGTCATCTTGGCGAAGATCGCCTCCCATTTGCTCCCCTCCTGCAGGAAGCCGCAGCCGTAGACCGGCACCGCCGCAGCGAAGCGGTTGTCAACGCCGGCGGTAATGCAGGTCAGATAGCCGCCCCAACTGATGCCGGTGATCGCCGTGCGGTCCTTATCAACTTCCTGTTGTTGTCGCAGAAACGAATGCGCGCGGATCGTGTTGGCCACGGCGTGGTACGTCCACTGCTCGCTGTACGGTTGGTCGATGGCGTCGAACTTGTGCTCGTTGCCTTGCCCTGGGCCGCCGTTGGCCAGCCGCTTGCCGTCCGGTCCGCAACCGCCGTAGTCGAGCGCGATCGCCGCATAGCCTCGCTCCGCCCATAGTTTGACCCACTCGGGAAACGCCTTGCCGCCGCCGCCATGGACCAGCACGACGCCCGGCAGGTCGCGGTCGAGTGATTCGTCATCTTTCAAGATGCCGGGCGTCGAATAATAGCCAAATATTTCGGCCCGCTCGACGTCGCCGAACTTTTCGGTCCAGATGGTCACTTCGCGAACTCCGTTGCGCTGGTCGCCCCACTTGAAGGCCGGTTCGTGCCCCAATTCGTTGAGTTTCCACGGCTGATCGGCTGGCAAGCCGGCGCCTGGTGCGATCGGGCCGCACTCCCACACTTGTTCGATCATCGCCGCGCCGGCCGGATCGTAGGCGACCAGTTCCGGACGGTTGAAGGGGAAATAGTCGTTGACGCCGAAGTAGGCTTCGGTCGCTTCGGCGAAGTATTCCATCTGGTTGTTCAGCGCGTAATGCCGCACCTGCTGGCCGCTGTAGCGCAGCACCTCCTCATACAGCCCGCCCGCCTTGGCCCGCTCGTAGGCGGCCAGCACCGTCTCGTTCTGAAAACCATCGTCCAGGAACTGGTCGTGATAGCCGTGGGCCAACTCGTGCAGCACCATCCACGGCTGCCTGAGCGTCCAGTTGACGAAGTTCCGCGCGTTGGCAATTTCAACGCACTTGGTCTTATCAGGATTCAATCCATTTCCTACGACCCATCCGCGATGCGAATGGTAGTTGGCGCACGGCGCGTGCGGCTGATGCAGTTCGACCCAGATGGGAATCTCACGAATCTTGGCCAGCGGACCGGCCGGCACCACGCGTGTCGTCTGATAGAGTTGGCTGCGCAGTTCGTCCTCGGTCTCTTGCGCCAACCGCGGATGTTCGGAGAGCTGTTTCCGCCAATAGACTTTCCAGCCCAGGATGTCGCGAACTTCGTAGTCGCTGGTGGGGGCGTACTTGGGAGCGTCGTCGGGCTTCTCCTCGGCGCGGGTAACGCCTGCGAGCAACGTCGCGAATAGCAATACAAAGACACTCACGGCCATGGATGGTCGTTGCATGAATGGCATCTCCGGTGGTGGGTCAACAATGGGTGGGCAACTCAATCGAGTGCTATCAGTATAACCGAGGTCGGGCGCGATGTCCCGCACATCGGCTCGCCGATCAACATCAGCCGGACCGCGCTAGCGGCCGGTTCGAGCCGCTAACGGTTGTCGTGACGGAAAGCATATTGCGGCGTCAACCGGGGGCTAGCGCCATCCGGCTGATGTTGCGTGGTTGACGCTGCTTGGCACTACCAACACGGGTGGCGCTGCGGTAGGCTACAGAATTCGGCAAACTAGAGATTCTCCAAGCATTGACGAACGAACCATGAGCGACCCCTATTTTCAAACCATGTTCGCCGAGCGGATCGGCGGGGCGGGTTACGGCAAAGGCACCGAGATCTATAAGTTCGAGAAGATCAAACGGGCCAAGCGCAAGGCACTGGCCGATCATCCGGAGCGGATGCTGATCGACTTCGGTATCGGCGAAAACGACTCGATGGCCGACGCGAGCGTCCGCGACGTGATGGCCCGGGAGATCAATCTGCCGGAGAACCGCGGCTACGCCGACAACGGCATTGCCGAGTTCAAGCAGGCTGCCGCGCGGTTCATGCAGCGGAACTTCGGCGTCGAGCTGGATGCGGCCACGCAGGTCAATCATGCCATCGGTTCCAAGCCGGCGCTGGCCATGCTGCCGCAGGTGTTTATCAATCCGGGCGACGTGACGCTGATGACCGTGCCCGGCTATCCGGTGGCCGGCACGCACACCAAGTATTGCGGCGGCAATGTGTTCTCGCTGCCGCTGCTGCCGGAGAACGATTTCTTCCCCGATCTCGATGGCATCCCGGCCGATGTCAAGCAGAACGCCAAGCTGCTGGTGATCAACTACCCCAACAGCCCCACCGGCAAGACGGCGACGCAAGAGTTTTACAAGAAGGTCGTCGAGTTCGCCAAGGCGAACGATGTGGTGGTGGTGCAGGACGCGGCTCACTCGATGCTCAGTTTCGACCAGGAGCCAACCAGTTTCCTGCAGACGCCCGGGGCGATGGAGGTGGGCGTTGAAGTGCATTCGCTCTCCAAGGGCTTTGACATGATCGGCTGGCGGATCGGTTGGGTGTGCGGGCATCCGCTGATCGTGCAGGCCTTCGCCGACGTGAAGGACAACACCGACAGCGGCCAGTTCATCGCTATCCAGAAGGCGGCCGCCGCAGCGCTCGACAACGACGACATCCCCCGCCGCATCCGGGCCAAGTACCAGCGGCGGCTAGAGAAGCTGGTGGCGATGCTGCGGCGGTGCGGCTTTACGTGCGAGATGCCCGGCGGCACCTACTTCCTCTACACGCCCAGTCCCAAGGGCGTCAAACGGGGCCCCACGTTCGAGAACGGCGAGGCGGCCAGCCAGTACCTGATCACCGAGCAATCGATTTGCACGGTGCCGTGGGACAACGCCGGAGCGTTCCTGCGGTTCTCCGTGACGTATGTGGCCAAGGACGAAGCAGAAGAGGACACCCTGATGCGGGCGACCGAGGAGCGGCTGAAGCAGATCGAGCTGGTGTTTTAGGGCTGGTCCACGTTGCCGAATAATCCACGTTGCCGAAGCTGCCAGCTTCGCCGGCGCCGGGGCGAGCTTGCAAGCTTTCTCTCATCCCGCAGACGCTGGCAGCGTGCCCTACGTTGCCGAAGCTGCCAGCTTCGCCCGCGCCGGGGTAACCTTGCAAGCTTTCTCTCGCCCCGCAGACGCTGGCAGCGTCCGCCACGTGGGGACACACCTGGCCGGAGCTGCCAGCTCGGTATAAATGCGCAGGCAATTTTGTCTGAATGCGCATCGCCTTCCCTTAACCAAATATTCAACAACATTGCTAACTTATTCCAAATTAATGCGTTAGAGAGCTTTTTCTCCCTGAACCGGCGAAAATGCCGCTTGCTTTCACCGACCGGTATGTCATAACACTTTTGACGTTGTGCGCACTGATGGTACTTGCCGCTGTTCGTTGTAGGGTTGCGAGGCTGACATGATAAATCGAGAGCGACCTCGCAAGCGGGTGGCGCTGTTGGTTGAAACGTCGACCTCATGGGGGAGCGACGTCATTCGCGGCGCAGCCGAGTTTGCCCAGGCGCATGGACCGTGGCAGTTCTTCATCGAGCCGCGCGGCAAACGAGAGCGGTTGCTGCTGCCGGAGGCGTGGGAGGGGGACGGGGTGATCGCCCGCGTGACGCACGAAGCGCTGGCTGCCCAGTTGATCGACCTGAAGATTCCCGCCGTCAACGTCTCCTGGTATGAATACGGCCTGGGCGCCATTCCGCAATGCAGCGCCGACGCGGTCAAGGCGGCGCATATCTCGGCCGACTATTTCCTCGATCGCGGCTATCGCCACTTCGCCTACTGTCCCTCCAATCGTCGGCCGAACTTCGTTGACCGTTATGGACACGCCTTCGTCGAGTATCTCAAAGAGCGCGGTTTCACCGTGCATGTGTTCCAAGGGTCGCAGTTGGAGGAGCGGAACTGGCAGCAGGAAATGAACGCTTTGCGAAGGTGGGTGGCGATGCTGCCCAAGCCCATCGGCATGTTGACTTTCGAGGACGTCCGCGGACGGCAATTGACCGAGGCGTGCCAACTGGAAGGCGTGCCGGTGCCCGATGAAGTGGCCGTACTTGGCGGCGAGTACGATCAACTCTCCGCCGAGATCAGTTCGCCGAAGCTCTCCAGTCTCGATCACTCGGGTATTCGCGTCGGCTATCGGGCCGCGGAGATACTGGCCGAGATGATGTCGACGGGCGGACGTCCCGTTCGCAAGCAGACCTGGCTGCCACCGGCGGGCGTCATCACGCGGCAGTCGACCGACACGCTGGCGATTGAGGATTCCTACGTCGCGGCGGCGGTCAAGTATATCGGCGACCATGCTTGCGAACCGATTCAAGTGACCGACGTGCTCAAGCACATTGGCTCGATCTCGCGGCGCACCCTGGAACAACGGTTCATCGACTGGCTCGGCCGCTCGCCAGCCGCCGAGATCCGCCGGGCGCGGGTACTCAACGCCCAGCGTTTGCTCATCCATTCCAACGATCCGATGCCACAGATAGCGTCCCGCTGCGGCTTCAGCAACGCCGAAGTGCTGACCCGCATCTTCCGCCGAGAAATGGGCGTCACGCCAGCCGCGTTCCGGCGACAGTTCAAGTGAGCCTAACCGCGGTTCCATTTGGTGCAACGATCGCCAACGACCTCGACCCCCGGCCTTGCGAGCGCAGCAAAAAAGCCCGCCGAGCGGCCTGCTCGGCGGGCTGGTTGCCAGGGATCAAGCGGCGAGGCGTTTACCAGCGAAAGCCGGCTTCGGTCTCGTCTTCGTCTTCGCCTTCGAGCTGGATCTGGTCCAGGTCGATGTCGTCCAGCGGACTGGGCTTGGCCGGATTGCCCGGAAGTTCGGCCTCGGGCAGTTCCTCGCCCGGTTCCGTACCTGGTTGGATACCCGGCGCCACGCCCT
>JBGTJT010000014.1:0-9095 GCA_041744995.1 Pirellulales bacterium
AGCGCCGTTAGCGCGGCCAGCGCGTTCCGCCGAGTGGTCAGGCTGGCTTTGTCCGACAAGATCAGCGCACGCAGCGCGTCGGAGGCTTGCTCGACGTTCCAAGCGCCCACCAGTTCGATGCCGAGCCTTTGAGTGGCCGCATCGTCGGCGGCCAGCAATTTGGTCACGTCGCCAAGGTCGCCCGCCGGCTGGACATTGCGGTTGTTGGCCGCCTTGAGCAGGCCCTCCAAGGCAGTCCGGCGAACCTCCGGCACGAAGCCGTCGTCGGCGATCGCTTGCTCGTAGATATACCGCAACTCCTCGGGCGTGCCGCCGTCGCAGATCATGCCGACCACTCGGCCCTGGTTCTCCGGCGGCAGCCGTCCACTTTGCAGCAGCTTGAGCATGGTGGCGGTCGCCTGGCCGTGGCCGATCGAAGTCGTCAGCAGGACGACGCACAGAGTGACGCCGGCGGCAAGATGGCCGGGGCGGAACATGAATTGCATGGGTAGGGTCTCCTTCTGGTTGGCGTTCTTTCGCCAGACGGGAAGCAACAGGGCAGATCGGCCGCGATCCGCAAGGGCGGTCGGCGGCAGCGATCGCAGCAACAACAATGGGCGGGACGCGGCAAACCGCGCACCTATCATAATAACTTAGCGAAACCGCCTTGTCACAAGGAATTGCTGCGCCACAGGGCCGTCGGCCGGTATACCGCTGAGTGGGTGTGAAAAAATTGAAATGACGCAGGGGGGTTGCCACAACAACATCAGCCGTACCGCGCTAGCGGCCGGTTTTTCGGCGCTAACCGGGGGCTAGTGCCCTCCGGCTGATGTTTGATGCCGATTTCTTACACAGCCTCTGAGGAAACCTCGTCATCGGTCGGACCAACTTCGCCAACCGGCATCGAAATTATAGGAGGCTCAACAATTACTTACGGGCGGCGTGGATGGCGTCGAGCAGCGACTTCTCACCCTCCGCGTCTTGGCCGAGTTCCCAGATCATCACGCCCGCCAGTCCTTGCTCGTCGGCTAAGCGAACCTTCGCCCCGACCGTGGCTGGCCCGTTGAAGGCGAATCCGTCGACCACATCCACGTTGGCGTCTACGTCGCCGGCCGACAATTGGGCGTACGTCTTGGCGGCGCGCGACGCCCGGCGGCCGTAGAAGGGGATTCCCAAGGCGATCTTTTCGGGCGGACAGCCGTATTGCTTCATCCGCTGCAAGTCTTCCCGCGACTTGTCGAGCGTGGCCTGCGGAAAGGCATGATCGTAGGACATCAAGTGGATTCGGTCGACGGCGTCGTACGCCGGCCTGCCCAAGTCGACCCACGGCGCCACGGCAATCGTAACGATCCGCTTGGCGGGCGCCAGCCGCTGGCGAGTCTCGCGCAGCAATCGCTGGTAGGCGGCCAGTTGCTCTTCGCCGCGGGGATGTTCCCAATCGAAGTCGACCCCGTCGAGCGCGTGCCGCTGGCAGTAGGCGGCAATGGCGTCCACGAACTTGTTCCGCTTGGCGTCGTCGGCGACCACCGCGGCGAAATGATTCGACCGTTCCCATCCGCCGACGCAGAGCAACACCCGGCAGCCGTTGCGTTGCTTGGCCAGCATGGCTTTCTCCAGCAGCAGCGGCGGCAGTTCGCTGGTATCGAGCGAACCGTCTTCATTCGGCTGCGCGGCGAACAGCACCAGATCGGTCACCGGTCCGATCTGCTCTGGCGACCAGCTTCGGGCGCGATAGTGGGGGAGATAGCCGACGACGCAATAATCCGCCTGGCGTTCATCGGCGCGGATGTCCGCAACCAAGAAACTGCCGAATAGTCCGATCGAAAACAGTAGGATTTTGCAATGCATGAGTGCTCATACCTACTCTAGTCGATTTCGATCAAGCCGCGAAGTGTTGCCGCCTTCATTTTTTTACCGCACGTACAACTGGTACTCCAACTCCGGCTCGAACGTCTCGCCGGGGGCCAGTCTTACCTTCCAACGCACGATTGAACTGTTGTTGACCTCGTGGTGGCCCTGGTAATTCTGCCACAGTTGCGCGTTGTAGGGCAGTAGCGTGATCTCTCCGTCGTGGCTGGCGGTGGTTACGCGACCGGCCAGTTTGGCGGTGATCTCAACTTCAATCGCCTCTGGCTTATTGTTGCACAGGTGGAGCCGGCCCTGTTTCTTGATCAGCATGTAATCGGTCGAATGCCACCGCAGCGCCTTCGGCTCGCGGCCGATTTCCTCTTCCTCATACGAGCCGCGGGTTTCCACCGAGACCGTTACCGGCACGCGGCAGAAGTCCCCCGGCGAGGTGTAGGTCAGCAGTTCCTGGGCCAGCGGCTGCATGCCTTGCATCAGCATCGCGGCGCCGGTCGTCCAGGGCGCCTTGGTGTTGTTTTGCAGTTCGAGTTGGTGCCACACTTCGTTCTGCGCCAGCGCCAGCGGGGACTGAATGCCCGAGCCGCTCGGCGCGGCGTCGACGCCGTGACGTTGCACGGTCAGATCCCACGTGTAGACGCTGCGATACGGCGCGGTCGCCTGGAAGATCGGCACCGCCGCCCGCTCGCCCCGTTTGATCCGCAACGGCGGCAATTGGTAGACGAACAGATCCTGCGCACCGCTGGCGGTCAGCGAATCGGGCAACTCGACGTCTCCGCCGCCGGCGACTTCGTTGGCATGCGCCGCGTCGCGACGCAGCTCTCCGGCCCGCTGGGTATACAGTGCGTTGCTGAAGTCGTTTCGCATCTGGCCCATCAACTGCGGCGCGGCCTGGGCCAGCGTGTTGCGCAACGTATGTTCCAGGATCAAGGGACTCGGCAGCGTGCGGAAACGAAAGTTCGGTACGCCCACCACGATGTCCAACGGCGCGTCGTCCACGTCTTCCGCTTCGTTGAGCAGTTCGGCCTGCATCGCGATCCGGGCGAGCGGTTTGCCATCCGCTTCGGCCAGTTCGACGCGATAGGTTGGAATCCATCGCACGCCCGGGCGGAAATACATCAGCGTGATCTCGCGCGCCGCGCCCGGCTCGTCCATGGTGAACGTCAGCCGCTTGCGGCGACTGGTCGAGGTGACTGTGCGGGTGATCCTGGTCTTCAGCTCTTCGGCCAGAATGTCCTGCACGGCATGCACCGGCAGCACCAAGTCACCCTGCTCGACGTGCAGCACGAAGTGCGAGCCGGCCGGCTGCGACATGAGATGCGAAATGGAATGAATGTTGGGCGAAGACGGCGTGGCCGCGCCAATGTCGAACGCCCGCAGGGTGGCTTCATCCACCGGCTGCGAGGCGCCCGCGCCGAGAATCTCCTTCACCGTGCCGGTGATTTCGCGGTTGGTGTTCAATCGCAGTTGGACGTTCCGGCCGAGGTTGGCTTGCAGCAATTCCAGCGGCGTGGTGCAAGTGAACTCGCGCGAGACGGTCTTGCTGTCGTCGGCCCAGCCGGCGACCATGCTCGTCAGGCGGCCTGCGGTGGGCATCGCCCAGAAGGAACCGAGCACGGCCGAATCGGGCACTTCGTAGGTAAACAGCTCGCCCCGCTCGTTGGTGACGCCGCGCCCCTTGCGGATCACTAGCACGTAGCCGTCCTTGAACACAATCATTTTCTCGGTCTTCAACTGCAACTGGCTGGAGAGCGACTCCTGCTCCGTGGCCGGGGCATCTTGCCCCGGCTCGTCGGCGGCAATTCGCTGAGCCGGCAGCAAGAGTGCGAGCATCAGGAACATCAGCCGCAGTGTACTAGCACCCGGTTTTGGTGCTTCCCCACCGGCCGCTAGCGCGGTTCGGCTGATGTCATATATGGAACGGAGACAATTGCGCCGGATTGTGGTTGCAGGAGCCATGTCGTTGGATTCCGTGAGAGGTCTTGGGAGAATACAATTACGTCGAGTCCGACTGCGACTTTCGCCATTGTAATGCGCCCACGGCGCGTTGTCCGTAACGAGCAAGTAACGAACCAACAGGAGATGAGCCATGAAACCACGTGCCGACTTGCAACCGATCATCGACGAAATAGCCTCCGCCGACAGCCCGGTCGGGATGGACGCCGTCTATGTCCACGCCCTGATCCTGGACAAGCTGCAAAGCATCGAAGAGCGGTTGGCCAGACTGGAAGATGGATAAAGACTATCGTAGTCTAACAATTGAAACTCCGGCCCCCAAAGATCAGGTGTTTCTGGTATTTGTACTGCCGGACGGGGAAATCGACCTTTGGACTTGGCGGCCGGCCAGCGGCGGAAGGCCTGAAGACATTCGGGGAAACATATTATGGCAACGGACGTAAGAAAGATTTTAGAGGAGAACCAGCCGGTCGGCGATTTCCAGCCCTATTCCTTCGTAAGCAAGAAAGCTGACACGCTGACATTTTATTTCAAGAGTGACGCCGACTATTCCAAACGACTGACAGATCATGTAACTCTCTTCCTGTCGATCGATACTAATGAGTTGGTCGGCTGTCGTATCAAAGGAATCTCGGGCATCCTCGAAGACTTGCCAAATTATGTTGAGATTAGTCACGGCCCTGTCGCACTCTCGATCGTGTTCCTGCCGTTTCGAGGAACCGCTCAAGATGATGAGACGAGAAAGATATTCAACGAGTTGGCACGGGCTGCTTCTGATCGTCATTTGACTCTGGAAGAATCATCTTGCTAACGGCCCTTGCCTCTGGCGTGCCGTTTGTCGGAATCCCACTGGTCGCCGAGACCTAGTTGCCCTTCCTTCTCAACGGCCGCAGGGCCGACGCCGGCGGTGGTACCGCCAGCGACGACCCTGCGTGGGAAATGATCGTCCTTGAAACCTTTCGAGGAATTCCCTTAGTTGGCAAGCCATTCGTTGAGCGTGTCGCTGGCGCTGGCGGCTTCCTTCTGGGGTTCCAGCTCCTTCTTCATCGCGCTGGTCAGCTTGGCGACGTACTCCATCGAGCTTTTCAAGGCGTCAGGCGTGGCGGTCGCGTCGATCTTCACCACGTAGACCAGCAGGTACTGACCTTCGGGAGTCTGCTCGATCGTCCAGCTACCCAGCTTGGTGCGGGCGTTCTGCTGCATCAGCTTCATCAACGTTTCGGCGGTGGGCGCCGTGTCGCCGGCGTAGGCCAGCGACCAGATTTTGCGGATGTCGGCCCGCTCGTAGTATTCGATGTCCTTGGTGACGAAGATCAGTTGCTTTTCGTCGCCGCTGCCGTCCAGTTCGAGTTGGTAGTGGCCGCTCTCGTGCTTCTCGAACGTCAGTTCGGTCTTCTCCAACACCTCGGTGATCGGTAGCGGTGCCAACTTCCAGGGGCCGCTCATGAAAGCCTTGATCTCGGTAATATCGACCGAGTAGCTTACCGAACGGGCCTTGGGGGCGATCGCTTGCGAGATCGCGATCAACTTGCCGTTGCGATCGACCACCGGGCCGCCGCTGTCGCCGCTGTTAATCGGGCTGGTCGTCTCCACGACCATGAAGTCGTGCTCGCCGGCGCCAGTGCGGAACTGCTTCTTGTAGACCGCCTTCACCGAACCCTTGGTGTACACCCACAATGCGTCGGTCGAGCCGGGGTTGCCGATCGAGTCGACCTCTTCGCCAGGCCCCACGCTATCTTCGGCCATCTCGATCTGCTCGGCCGATTCGGGTAGCCGATCCAGTTCGACCAGGGCCAGGTCGCGCTTGCGGTCGACCGCGATCACGCGGCCGCGGATGCCCAGTTTGCGAACGTTCGTCAGGTAGTGCGAGCGGCTCGTCTCGGGACGGCCGTTTTCCTTGGTCTCGGCGAAGAACAGCACCGTGGCGCGGGCGTCGCCAACCACGTGGGCGTTGGTGATTACCAACTTGCGTTCCTTGTCGACCAGCACGCCGGTGCCGCTGGAGGTGCCTTCGCTGTTCTTGGCCAGGATCCAAGTAGTGGCCTTCAGCGTCTGGTTGTACAGTTCCGCGTTGCCCCAGGCCGCTTGCGGAGCGACGGAACCCAAGGCCACCAACAGGCCCAGAAGTCCGCCAGTCAATCGTTGCTTGAAAGTCGTGTGTGTCATCGTGTTCACCATTTCCCTTGAATTGAGTTTCGAAGAACGCCCGCCGATCGCTTGTCGGCCGTCGGCATGATTTCCCATGCTTTGCCAAGCGAAAGCAGCGGGCGTTTGTTACAAGAAGACGCCGAATTTGTCAAAATTCCGTCGTAGCTGAATTCACCAGACGTAGCTGAATTCGCCAGAATGCAGCAGTGAAAACCCTCGCCACCAGTGCCGACTGATGTTCCGGCACAAAAAAAGCCGCTGGCCCGAAGCAGGCTCAGCGGCTTTCAAGTTGCTGCTGGCAAAAGGTTTAAGCCTTCTTGAAGTTGAAGCTCTGCGAGCTGTTGGCCCCGGTCGGGGTGAAGGTAAACGCTTCGCCGTTCAGCTTGACTGTGCCGGTCAGGTTGGTGCCGTCGTCGCCCTTGAGAACCAGAATCTGGCCGTTGAACGAGGCCTTGCCTTGCGACTTGGACGACTGCTTGTCTTTGACGTAGGCCAACAGGAAGGTACCGTCGGCGTTGATTTTCAGGGCGAAGGCTTCCGTCTCGCTGCGAGTGGCGATCCAGGTGCCTGCCAGCGACTCTGCCTTGGGGGCGGGCGTCGCTGCCTCAGGAGCGGGCACCGCTGCGGGAGCTTCGGTCGCAACCTCTTCCTCAGTAGTCGGTTCGGTCGAATCCTCGGCGGCCGTCGGCGTTTCGCCCAGGTTCCACAGATCGACGGTCTTGGCGGCGATGTCGGTCAGTTCGTCGAGCTTGGTTTTCACCAGTTCCGAGGAGATTCCCCGGTTGTCCAATGCCAGGTGCAACTCGATCCGGCCCCGGTTGCGGCTATAGACGAACGACGCCGGCCCGTGCTGACGGTTCGCCTCGAGCAGTTTCAAAAGCTTGTCGGTCGGCAGGGTCTTTTCGTCGGCGATCTTACTTAACATCATGCCCAGCCATAGCTTCTGACCGTCGCTGCTGACGCTCACTAGCACCGGCAGCGACAGTTCGCCACGACGGACGGTGATCGAGACCACGTTGTCGGTGACCCGCTTGGAGGAATAACCTGCGCCGAGCAATGTGCCGGCGAGCGAGTCGACCCCGCCCACGGGACGCCCGCCGCCGGACGGATTGTTCGGCTTGTCCGCCGACGATCCACCGGAGGTCGAGTAGACCGAGTCGATAGTGACTTCGGTAAACAAATCGTCGCTAAACGCCCTATGAGCCGTGACGAAGACCAGCAAAACCATAATTGAAAAGGACTTACGCATGATTCTACCCTACCCGAAATTAGCGTGTGTGCGATGGATACAGCCGCTCGCGGGCTGCTTCTGCACTGCTAAGCGAAGGCAGGGCTGGAATGTTACAACGCTTCAAGCGGAATCGTGCCGCACGCCGTGCAGGTGGAGCACGATCCGCCACACGTGATAGCCGATCCGCCGCAGCCCGCGGATGGCGTCGGCTCGGGCGATGACCGTTTCCGCGTCGTAGTTGCCGCGCACCGCCTGGGCGATGCTCTGCTCGCGAAACGGTTTTTCAATATCCTTGAGCTGGTGGTACTCGTCGTGATAGCGGACCAGTGCGTCGTCGTCGATCGCCGTCGGCTGGGCCGCCACCTGTTCGGCCGTGGCGGCGAGCGTTTCGATTTGCGGCCGTAGATCGTCGATGTCGAGTACCAAAGCGAGCCGCTCGCTTTCCTCCATCCGTTTCATCAGCCGGCGAAGATGATCCAGCACATGCACCACCGCCGCCAGTCGCCGGTGCAGCGAAGACTCGGTTTCGGCGATGAAGAACAATCCCAGATACTGCTCGGTTTGCCGTAAGGCGTCGTGCAGTTGCGCCTGGCTGAACGGTCCCTGGGGTTGCTGCCGGCGGAGCAATTGCGCCAACCGGTCGAAGCTGTGCCGTACCAGATCGTCGATGGTGTTCTCCACCGCGGCGACCGCCAACTCCGGCGTCTGCGTGAGCCGTTCGTCGAGTCGCTGCGTCAGCGGATTTCCCCGCGGCGGCACCAGGCGAATCACCAGCCGCGCGAACCGTGCGGTGAACGGCAACACAGCGGCGACCCCCAGCACCTTGAACAAAGTATGAAACAGCACCACCGCGATCTCCGGCTCGGTCTGTTCAAACCGCGGCGCGAATCGGTTCAACGCCCACAGATAGGGCGAGAGCATCAGGAACTCGCCGCAGGCGGCCAGCACGTTGTACAGCAGATGCGCCACACCGGTCCGCCGGGCTTGCACGGAACCGCCGATGGTGGCCAGCATCGCCGTGGCCGTGGTGCCGATGTTCATCCCGATCACCATCGCCAGGCCTTGCGCTAGCGAAATGTTGCCGGCGTTGACCGCGGTCAGCGCCATCGCCACGCCGGCGCTGGAGCTTTGCGTCACAATGGTCACCGCCGCTCCCAGGCCGACCATTAGCAGACGGCCAAGAATCGTATCGGGCGGAAAGACGTCGGGCGTAAGCACTTCGGAGAAGACGTTCATCCCTTCTTGCAGCATGTCGATGCCGACGAAGATCAACCCGAAACCGGCAATCGCCAGTCCCGCCGCCGGCCAGCGACTGGGGCCGAACATCCGCAGCAGCACGCCCAGCAAAATCAGTGGCAGCATGATCAGCCCCAGCTTCAGCTTGAAGCCGACCAGCACCACCAGCCAACCGGTGATGGTGGTGCCGATGTTGGCCCCCAACACGACCCCCAGCGCCTGGGGAAAGGTCATCAAGCCGGCGCCGACAAAGCCGACCGCCGCCACGGTGGTGGCGCTGGACGACTGCACAATGGCGGTCGTAATCGCACCGGTCACTGCGCCGCTGGCGGGACTCCGCGTGCCACGGGCCAGCATCATCCGCAGCCGATCATGCGCCAACGCCTTCAACCCGTCGGTCATGATCGACATGCCGAGCAAAAACAGGCCCAATCCGCCCAGGGCAGTAAGCGTGCCGGTTAGCATGCGCTAGCTCTCTTCTTCCAGCCGCCGCAGGTGTTCTTCCTGAAATTCTCTTCCCTCCGTTGTAACACATCCGGCCGCTCTCCGCTTGGCAGGGTGTAACAAACAACGGGAAACGCGAGAAACGGCAGACCCGCCTCTTCCCATCCAACACATCTGCCGAAAGCCAAGGAGTTTGAGATGCTTAAGAAAGTCCTGTTCGCGTTGGTTCCGATGGTCA
>JBGTJT010000015.1:0-6269 GCA_041744995.1 Pirellulales bacterium
CGCTACAAAAAACTGCAGCATTAGTCGTAGGATGGGACCATTGTCCCGTCCGGTCGATGCAGATCGAACTTCACGACGGGACAATGATACCGTCCTACGAGCGTCCACGGGTTGACCGTGGAAAACGAATGCGTTAAATCAATGGGTTCAATTCGAGTGCGAGGCCGCTGGTAGCGCCTTGCCAAGTAGTTGACCTTTTCCAATTGCAAGCGAGAATGACGATGACGATTTTAAGAAGCGGTGCGACCAAGGAATACTCGGACAACTTTGAACGCGCCTTTGGCAAGAAGAAGAGCGCGGCGAAGAAGGCGTCGGGCAAGAGCGCCGCCAAGGCGCCCGCCGCGAAAAAGAAGAAGACCGCTTCCCCGGCTGCGACCAAGAAGAAAACGGCCAAGAAGCAAGCGGCCAAGAAGCAAGCGGCCAAGAAGTCGCCCGCCAAGAAGAGTTCCAAAAAGAAATAGGAATCGCGATGAAAGCCTCGCTCGCCTACTGCGTGATGTGAAACTACCAGCCCAAGGCCGTCAGTCTGGCGGAGAAGTTTCTGGCACGTTATCAGAATAAGATCGAGGGCTTTACGCTGATTCCCTCCTCGGGCGGCTGCTTCGAGTTGAAACTCGACGACGAGATGGTCTACTCCAAGCTCGCCACCGGCGAATTCCCGGACGAGGATGAATTGCTCGACGAGGTGGGCAAGCGGTTGAGGTGACGGAGGCGGCCGTTCCGATTGCGGCTAGAATCCGCCGTTATGCTCACGCCCGTGAGAGATATTGCCCGGTGCGGGTGTCGACCTTGACCATCTCGCCTTCGCTAAGATATTCGGGCACTTGCACCACGAGTCCGGTTTCCAGCGTGGCCGGCTTGCTGCGCGAGGTGGCCGAGTTGCCGCGGACGCCGGGGTCGCACTGAGTGACGTTCAGTTCCACCGTCGTCGGCAACTGCACGCCGATGCACTTGTCGTTGTAGATCATCGCCAGCACGCCGTCGAGTTCTTCGGTGAGGAACTGCAGTTCGTGCTCGAGATCCTCTTTGGGGAGCGAAAACTGGTTGTAGTCGACCTGATCGAGAAAATGGACCTCGGCCGCATCGGCGTACATCAACTTGACGGGCAGACGCACGAAGTCGGCCTCGGGGAGCGATTCGCCGCCGCGGAGCGTGATGTCGACCTTTTGCCCGGTAAGCAGGTTTCTTGCCCGATACTTGTAAAAGGTACTTGCGCCGCGGGCGGAGGGAGATTGCACCGACAGAGTTTCGATCATGCAGGGCGCGTCTTCATAGTTGACGACCGCGCCAGGCTTGATGTCTTTGGCCAGCATGGAGATGGATCCTGGACTATTGATGGTCGCGCGTGGCGCGCCGCTGAAACTTTTCTAAACATTTCTGTTCCCACTCGAAGCAAAGGGCTATTCGAGTCGGTTGCTTACATGATCGCGCCGGACTGCGGATCAACCGGCACGCCGTCGCAAACGTATGCAAGCTGTTCGAGTACCAGTATCAACGCACCGGGATCGAACATCCCTTCGGCCGGTTCCTCTTCCTCCTCGCCGAACGAAAACGTCAGTCGCTCGAAGTGCATCACATCGATCCGGGCGGTCATTTCCGGCAGCCGATCCGCCTTTTTGAGTTCTTCGGGGTCTTCGGTCATTTGGCGAATCTCGCCCGGCAGGGCGGCCAGTTGCTCGGTCACCTCCGGGCCTTCCACGTAGCTCAACTCGATCGCCGCGTACGCGTCCGGGGCGATCAGCGTGCAGGACTCGAACAATCCGTCCTCGTTGGCCGCGACGTTCTGGAGTTGAAAATGATGATTCGTCTCGCGGAGCGTCTCTTCGACACGCTTCGCAGTCGGCCGCTGCGCGCGTTTGAGGAACACGAAGCACGTTTCCCGCCACTGGTAATTATCGTCGTCAAATAGCGACATAAGAACTCTCCAAAAACATTGTATTTCGGATTGGAAAGATATCAGTCCAACCATCCGCAATCCCAAATCTACAATCTGGAAACCCCACTTATATCTCCCAGTCCTCGTCGTCTCCCATCAGGCCCCCTTGCCAGTGTTCCAATGCTTCCAGCAAGTCGTCTCGCTCTTCGCGAGTCGCCCAGACGTCTTCGCCTTGTTCCAGCCGCACCTCGTATTGTCCTTCCCGCATGCAGTCGGCCTCGCCGCAAAAATGGGGCAGCGCCGAAATCCACACCACGCGGTACAGGGGAACGTGCTTGTCGTCGATCAACGAAAAGATGGACATCATGAACCTCCCGTGGCCCTTGAATTCCGGCGACCCGATGATGTGCCCGTGGGTTGCACGGACGAACCATTCCATTGTAGCTGTGAACCTCTCATCGGCCCAACTCCCGGCTGCGTAGCGCGGCCTGTTCGACCGCGGAGATCAAAGCGCCGCGGACGGCGGCGGACTCTAGTACGGCGAGACCTGCAATGGTCGTTCCGCCAGGGCTGGTCACGCGATCCCGCACCTCGGCCGGATGCTCCTCGGTTTGCTGAATCAGCCGCGCCGTTCCCAGGACCGTCTGCACCGCCAACGCGGTCGCCACATCGCGCGGCAATCCCATTTTCACCCCCCCGTCGCTGAGCGCCTCGATCACCAGGCAAACAAACGCCGGCCCCGAACCAGAAAGCCCGGTTACGGCGTCCAACAAGTGTTCGTCCAAGCGAAACGCCTTGCCGACCGCCGAGAGCAGGCCGTCCACCGTGCGGGCGTCTTCCGAAGTGGCCGACGCATGTACCGAATAGGCGCTGGCACTTTGACCGACCAGACAAGGCGTGTTCGGCATGACGCGGATCAAACGCGCCTTGGGGCCTAGGGCCGCGGCCAAGCTTTCGAGCTTGATTCCGGCAGCGATCGAAACAAACAATTTGCCCGCCGCCGCCGGAGCGATCTCCGCGAGGACTTCCTCGATCTGCCGCGGTTTGACGGCCAGGAAAACCAGATCGGCCTTTTCGGTCGCACGCCGATTCGATTCGGCCTGTTTAGCGCCCGGAGTGAATGCAATAAACTCGTTCAGAGCGCCGTCCGAGGGGTCGCTGGCCACGATCTGCTCGCCGGTTAAGAGTCCCGCGTGAACAAAACCTCGGGCCAGCGCGCGGGCCATTTGACCGGCGCCCAGGAAGGCGATTTTCTTGTTTTCCAGCATGTTTCTACTCAGGAACACGAATGAACTTGCCTCTTTCTACAATGCTAAGCCAAACCCGCCTGGGGGACAATGAGTCGGCGGCAGGTGACCGCGGGAGAACTGTGCCGCCGTTGCTATTCGTCGGCCCACCAGCCTTAACCGCCCAAAAAACCGGGCTGGACGCGGCACCCCTTTTTTAAGAAACTCCGCCGCCCTGGATTGGCGAGGACGCCGCCGGCAAACTGCCGTCCACCGCCTCGTATCGAAACTTCTCAAGGACTCCGTGATGAACCGTTTGCATCCGCTTTGTATCCTGGTATGGATGCTGATCGCTACCGCCGGAACCGCAGCCGAATACAAAGACAGTCAACTCTTTCCATTCGGCGCCAAGTCGGAGAGCAGGAAGGAGGTCCAGCAGGCTGGCTGGTTTCCCACGCCGAACGTGACCAACCCGCTGAAGCCGGTCAGCAACTCGATCGGTCGTTCCTGGAACTCCGCTACGCGAGTCGGCGGAAAAGCGATGGACGGCACGCGTAAGGCCCTAACGCCGCCGAAAAGCATGCTTCCCAAAATCCCCGACTTGAATCTGCCCAGCTTACCGCGCCCCAAGGTTCGCTGGCCGCGGTGGAGGAGCGAACCGGAACCTCCCAAGGTGGAGTCGGTCGGCGACTGGCTCAAACTTCCTCATGCCTTGCCCGAATGATGGTTGTAAAAAAGGGTTATTCCATGCGGCTCATATCTCTTTGCTCGCGCATTACGTTGTCTGCCGCGTTGCTGACGGCAGGTGCGATCAGTTGCGGCTGCGCCAATTACCGCCCCCTGGCCCGTTGGAACAAACAGGACGCCGCCGCGGACGCGAAAATCCACGCCCGGGCGAAGAAAGATCCGTTTCCGGCGGCCCACGAACCGCCGGCCGAATCGGTCAAGCGTTAACCCATGACCGACCGCCGGAAGCCCATTGTGCTGCTGGGACCGGGCCATACCCACCTGGAAATCATTCGCCGCTGGCGCGCGCAGCCCATCAACGGCGCAACGCTGACCGTCGTCGGCAACTTCTTTCATTCTACCTATTCCGGCATGTTGCCCGGCACGATCGCTGGACAATACCGCCCCGACGCAATGCGGATCGAACTGGAGTCGCTCTGCCAACAGGCCGGCGTGGAATGGATCGTGGGCGAGACAACCACGGTCGATTTGTCGGAACGCAAGCTGCGGTTCTCCGACCGCGCGCCGCTGCCGTTCGATCTGCTTTCCATTGGCATCGGTTCCCGGCCCGATACTTCACTGCTCGCCACGGCCGATGCCGACACGCTGCTGCCAATCAAGCCGATGCAGACCTTCCTGCAACGCTGGGAGAGCCGCATCGAACCGCTGGCGACCGAAGCGGGGGTCAGTGGCGAGCCGGTTCGTATCGCAATCGTCGGCGGAGGAGCGGGCGGCGTGGAAGTCGCACTCTGCCTGCAAGCGGCCATGCGCCGCGACTTCCCGGAGTTGACCTTTCACTTTTCGATTTTCGATCGCAGCGACGCCATTCTCGGCGATATGTCCTCAGCGGCCCGCCGCAAGGGGGAACGAGTCCTGCGGCAACGAGGCATCGAACTGGAGTTGAATCGCGAAGTCGCCTCCGTCGAGGAGCGTCGCCTTGTGTTCAGCGACGGCGGATCGACGCCCGCCGACGTGGCGGTTTGGATCACCGCGGCAATCGCGCCGGAATTGACCGGCCGGATCGAACTGCCCAAAGACGACCGCGGCTTCTTGCTAGTCAACGACCGCCTGCAATCGCTGGGCGACCAGCGGATATTCGTCGTTGGGGATACAGCCACCAATCCGCAGCATCCCGTCGCCAAGGCCGGCGTATACGCGGTAAAACAAGCCCCCACGCTGTGGCACAATCTGCAAGCACAACTGCGTGGCAAGCGACTGAAGAAGTTTCGCCCTCAAGGCGATTTTCTGCGATTGCTCAACTGCGGCGACGGCCGTGCGATTCTTGACTATCGAGGCTTTGCCTTCCACGGTCGCTGGTGCTGGTGGTTGAAAGACCGCATTGACCGCAAGTTCGTCGAGCAGTACCGATGATTTCGCCTAATTTCTAGCGCTCGATTACCGTCGCTTGTCGACCGAATCGCACCTGGCGCGCCCGGGCGGCTGAAGGTGTCAGGCAGAGGCAAGACGAACCGCAACGAACCGACCATACTCGCCCCAGCCGCTCGTAACCCAATCGCTCGCAACTGCGCAGCGACGCCCAATTGGTCCACTCCACGGTCGACACAAGGCGGGTCACGCCGCGAGCGGCCAGCTTTTGCAACGCCAACGCCATGCCGACGCCGTGCAGACGGCGTCCACGGTAGTCGGGATGCGTGAACCCCTTGTACATGTAAGCAACGTCGGCAGGATAGGAAAGCGGCACGCCGTAATTGTGCCGCGCTTCGACCGACCCCAAGGCGTACCAGCCATAGGCGGCCAGCCGGGAACCATCGAGGGCCGCAAAGCAAAGATCGTGACCAGCACCAGCCCGGCGAATCGATTCCTCGTCGAGTTCGTACACCTTATCCTCCGCGAAACGGGCGACGTCGTCGGCCGTAAGGAAGCGAAAGTCAAAATTGGCGTCGGCCAGCATCGTCGGCGGCAGATCTCCCGCTTCGAGCCACACGACTTCCGTCACTTCCAATCGCAGAACGCGGTTGGCAAGTTGCGCCGCCAACCAGTGAATCGTGGCCGAAAGTCCATAATGGGCGCGGGTTTCCGAAATGCGACGCCAGGTATGCGGAATGCTGATTGCCATGATAATCTCGCAGTTTGATCGGAACCATTCAAAACTCGACGGTCGCACGTTACGACTGTCGGTCGTTTACAATCGCAACAATTGCCCGCCCCAAGCCAGTCCAGCGCCAAAACCGACCACGACGACCAAATCGCCGGAGGTCGCCCGCCCGTCGCGGAGCGCTTCGTGCAAGGCCAGTGGAATGCTTGCCGCCAAGGTATTGCCGTAGCGGTCGCCATTGATCGCCACGCGATCGAGCGGCAATCGCAACTCTTCCGCCGCGTGACGCAAGATATTCAAGTTGGCTTGGTGCGGCACCAGCAGGCGGATCTCGTCCACTCCCACTTGCGCCTGCGCACAAAGCTCGCGAATCGTCTCGGGCAGC
>JBGTJT010000016.1:0-3277 GCA_041744995.1 Pirellulales bacterium
GCGGCGGCGGAGCGGATCAATCACCGCGTCCGCCTGGCGATGTTCACCAGCCCCTTCGCCACGGCCCACAGCCTGCCGCTGGAGATGGAACGAGACGACCGAAGCGAAGCCGAAACCGCCCGCCGCACCCAGCCAGCCAACGACTTCCAACTGTTCGGCCTCTACATGCTCTTCTCGCTACTGTTCAACAGCGTGCTGCTGGGTTTGATTATCTGGATGTTCAACGTCCGCTACCGGGTGACATACTAGGGCGGTTCCCGGTTTCCATGTTGAGTTCTTTTACAACCAGTTGCCCGCGAATCCGCTTGGCCCACTCGCCATGCCGTGCCTTCGCTGAGGCGCCTTTGTTCAATCCCCAAAGTTTATCTGAAAGCGAGAGACTTCGACAGACAGAGTGCCCGCCCGCAGAATTCAGCCCGCAAGGTCGTAGGCGAAGCCGCCCACTTCGGTGTCGCCATAACGCCCCTGTAGTTCAGGCGGCTCGCCTGACGGAAAATGCAGTTCGCTCCGTGCTTGGAGGTATGCTGGTAGATGGTCCACGCGTTATTGCCGAAAGCCGTCTTGCGTTCTTTGATTAATATTAGGAGTACCTGACCTAATTTAGCGCCTGCGTAAAGTCTGTGATGATATCCTCCGGGTGCTCCAGGCCGATGGCGATTCGTGTATAGCGGGCCGGGATGCGGCGGTCAGGTTTGGCTTCGAAACTCCAGACCAGCGTCGCGCAATCGCCAAGTGAGCCCCAAGGTTTACACATCGCAAGCCGCTTCGGGAATTCATAGAGGCCCACTTCGAGTTGGGCGTTGATTTCGGCGGCCATTTGCCGGGCTAAGTCGCGATCTGGGCCGACCCGAGGTTGTCGCGCTACAAACGGGAACTTCTGGAGCAGGTCCAGAAACGTAAATGCCCGCCAGCGTTGAACTTGCGCTGATGGGCAACAGGCAATAGCGGAGAGGACAGGAACCGATCGGGCCTGTTTTCGCAAGCCGTTAATAGTTCTCTCTTTGCAGCGCAACCTCGGAAATTGGTTCTGGTTGCGGTTCTCTGGTTGTTGGTGGTTGTCAGCGGCTATCAGGGAATGACTTCAGAACAAATCCAGTACACTTTTCGCGGCCGCTGGCTCCTGTCGCCGTTGCACCGCCGGCGCCAATGTCCCTGAGAGAGTTGCTGAACCGCGTTGTTTGCTGCGCCGTCGGGCAAGTCGCCGTTCTGTCGATGCTCTTGCGATACCCAATCGAAGCCCCGAAAGGCCGGCGGCTCCGAATCTGCATCTATGCCCGTTATTCCACCGAAGAACAGCGTGCGACCAGCATTGACGATCAGGTAGCATTCTGTCGCCGCGCTCTCAATGACTGGGAAGTCAACAATGCTGATATTGAGGTGATCTCCGATCCAGAGACTTCAGGCGAATTGCGAGATCGCCCCGGCATTAGTGAGGTCCGACGGGGCGTTGAGGCAGGGCGGTACGATCTGATACTTTGTGAGGATTCGAGCCGACTGTTTCGCAACGAGTCCGCTTGTTTTGAGTTTGTCGAGATTGCCGTTGATGAGGACGTCCGCGTCATTTGCCTCAACGACAATGTGGACACAGCAGAAGAGGATTGGGATGAGCGCTTGCACAACGCCCAGCGTGTGCATAGCCGCGACAACTACTATACCCGCCTGCGGATCGCTCGTACGCATCGTCGCCTGTGGGAAACCGGAGCCGCAGTTGGTCCGCTGCGGCCCGGTCATCGACGACGAGCGACCACGCCGGCAACTGCACGAGAGCCGGAAAAGGGACCGTTCTTCGACAAGCTGGATCCAGACTGGACGCCGACGATCTACACGGCGTTTGAGCGGATCGCGTCCGGCGAGTTGCCCGATAGCGTAGCCGCATGGCTCAGCGAAGTTGGACTTCCCAAGGTGAGAAACAAATTGCACGCAGAGTGGACCGCAGCAAATGTCATCAGCTTGATTCGCCGGGCAATATATCGAGGCCATGACACTCATCGCGAGACGATCGTGAAACGGCGGCGTCGAACAGGGGTTGCTCGCCAGGTCCGTAACGATCTTGGGGAGGTCTGGACGCGCAGTATGGAACATCTGCGGATAGTTCCCGATTGGCTTTGGTATCGAGCCAATGATGCCATCGATGCACGTGTGACATGCAAGACGAGGACGCGCGAGGACGCCCATCCGCTGTATGCGATTCCGCGCGACTCCCGATTCCCCCTGTCAAATTTGATGTTTTGTGTGTGCGGTGAGAAAGTGTGGTCTGCAGGCCGCAACGAAGGTGGCTACAGGTGTCGCGCAGCGTGCCGGGGCGATTGTTGGAACAAAGCGACGGCCAAGCGGAATCTCACGCATGAGCGCCTCGGTAGTGCGATTGCCCGTGAACTGCTTGGGACAGTTGGGCACCTTGACGCCTTTGTGGCGCATCTGGGCGAGCGGCTTGCAAGCGACGTCGACCGCGATCAGGAACTGCGACGCCGGCGCACTACGGAACGCACGCTTGTCAGTGCGATCGACCGCTTGGGCGTCGCGATCGAGCTAGGCAACGGTGAGGTTGAGACGTTGCTCAACCGGCTCACTCAGCGGGAGGACGAGTTGGCGCGAGAACGGGCAGAAATCGAACGATTGGAGAACCAGTGCCAGACCGTACGTGCGATAGACCCTCAGCAGCTACGAAGCCGTGTCGAAGAGCTCACGGGCCGGTTGCTCGAATTGGGAAAGGGCGTGAACGTACTTCTACGCCGGCTCATTCCGGAGGGGATCACCGCAATGCCCTATCAGCGAATTGATTGTGGCCTTGTTGTACTTCGTGCCGAGTTCGAACTTAGCTTGGCGCCTCTTCTGCCGGAGCAACTCGCGCTTGTTATGGCCGGTGAATTGACCGAGGTCGACGGTCCGCTGGCAAGACGACGCATAGTCGCAGACCTGTTCGAGGAACCGCCGTTTGTGGCCCATGCGGCCGAGGCGTGGAAGCTGAAGCAGGAAGGCCGGACCCTCGATCAAATCGGCAGCCAATTGGGTATCGCCAAGCGTCAAGCACACTTGGCAAGCCAGTTAGGTCGCGCCATGGCGGAGGCGGGCCTCGACGAGCCGTATATCCGCTTGACCCAGACTCCCGAGCATGCCAGCCGATGGCGGTCAAGCACATCCTCGTCCGGAGATGCGGCATGAACAGCGCTCTATCACGTCCGCGCCATTGAGCCGGCCGCCTGAGGGCGGCCGGCAGCGGACCTTTTTTCTAGCTATCAGGAATTCTCCTGAGTCGCCCAACGTCGCGAACCTGCCG
>JBGTJT010000017.1:0-8688 GCA_041744995.1 Pirellulales bacterium
ACGAAGGCGTCGTGCGCCACGCGCTCACCGCCTGGCGGCTACCGGTGGCCGACGCCGATCGCAATGCCGACGCGCTGCTGCGGTGGTGGCACACCTATTCCGAGAAGCGTCCCCGCATGGGCGTGGCGTTGGCGGCGCTCGACCGGATGCTGGATTAAGCTGCCGCCCCGTGGCGGACGCTGCCAGCGTTCGCGGCGCCGAACTTGGCTTGCAAGGCTTTGGCTGCGGACGCTGGCAGCGTCCGCCACGACTTACTCCATGCGGCCAATACGATCGATCACTTCCTGTGCGGTCGAACCGGCGCCGGGGCCGGTGGCGAGTTCTTGCGCCTTGTCGATCTGCCTGCGAGCAAGTTGCCCCTCGTTCATTTCGCGATAGGCGTCGGCGATGTCGAGCCGCCGCAGGCCCGCCAATGTGGCGTCGCCGGTGATCCCCTCGGATACCGTGACCGCCTCGGCAAGCGTCGCCAGCGCCGCCTTCTTTTGCCCGGCCCCGTTTTGTGTGCGGGAAACCGCGATCAGCGCTCGAATCCTCTCCGAGGGAGACTCGATGCCGGCCGCCATTTCCGACGCCGAGGCCAAGACACGTTCTGCCTCGTCCTGATTCCGGATTGCCCTATACGACTTGGCGACCTTGCTCAGCACGTTGACTTTTCCTTCAAAATCGGGCACTTGATCGATCAGAGCTTCGGCCGACTGTATCGTCGCCAGGGCGACTTCGCGGTCAACGAACCGGGCCTGCAACACGCCCAGATCGGCGAGGTTTTCCGCCTTCGCCTCGGGAATCTCGATCTTTTCGATCGCCGCCGCGGCGCCTCGGACCGCGCTGCGTTGGTTCTCCACGCTGCTGCTGGTGGCCTGCCTGACGGCGAGTGTGATGTACACGCCCGCCCGCTGCATCGGGTCCGTCACCAATTCGGCCGCCTCGCGGGCGGCGGCGAAGGACCGTTCGGCCCCGGAATTATCCTTGGCTTTCAGTTGGGCCTCGCCAATGGAGGCCAGCTTGCGAGCCCGCGCCTCGTCGCTGGGAATGTCCAGCGCTTGCTCATACTGCTGCGTGAGCGAACTGCCGCTTTCCGATTTTTTGCAGCCGACGGATGCTACCAGAAAAAAAATCAACAGCGAACCGCCGACATAGTGAATTGGTTGCCAACTGCGCATTGTAAGCCAACTGCGTGTCATATTCCGTCTGCTCCTTCGCCGAAATGATTCCTGTTCCGATCAATCGCCAGCAAGGCAAGCCGTCCAGGCGCGACCGCTAGCCGACGACGCTGCCACTTGCAATTATAAACCGCAACTGCCCGATTGGCGATACATGTTGCATGGGGCAAGTTGCAAGTTGCAAGTTGCAAGGGGCATGCTGGAATGAGGAAATGCGGAATGCGGAATGCAGAATGCGGAGCAACCTCAAGCCTCAAACCTCACGCCTCACGCCTCCCCCCGTACCCTTGCGGGTTGGCGACGTGCCAGCGCCAGGCCGATTCCACGATTTGCTGTAGCTCGGGAAATTTTGGTCGCCAGCCGAGTTCTTGGCGAATCCGGGCGCTGGAGGCGACCAGCGTCGCCGGATCGCCGGGGCGACGGGGGCCGACTACCGCGGGGATGCGGTGCCCGGTCACCTCGCGGGCCGCCTCGATTACCTCGCGCACCGAGAAACCACGGCCGTTGCCCAGGTTGTAGACACGGCTTTGCGAGTCGATGGCTTCCAGAGCCAGAATATGAGCTTGCGCCAGATCGACCACGTGGATGTAGTCGCGCACGCAGGTGCCGTCGGGCGTATCGTAGTCGTCGCCGAAGATCATGATCTCCTGACGCTGTCCCAACGCCACTTGCAGCACCAACGGACTCAAGTGCGTTTCCGGATCGTGGTCCTCGCCTCGGGCGTCGGTGCCGCCGGCCGCGTTGAAGTACCTCAGAGCCGCGTACTTTAGCCCCTTGGTCCGATCGAGCCAGTACAGCATCCGCTCCAGGATCGCCTTCGATTCGCCGTAGGGACTGCCCGGTACGATCGATTCCTGCTCGTCGATTGGCATCCGCTCGGGAGCGTCGAAAAGGTTGGCGGTGGAAGACAGAATGAACCGCTCAACGCAGTGGTCGACGGCGGCCCGCATTAAATTCAAGCCGTTGACCACGTTATCGCCCAAGTAGGCCAGCGGCGACTCCATCGATTCGCCAACCAGTGTCCGCGAGGCGAAATGCATGATCGCTTGCGGCTGGTGCTCGGCCAGGCAGGCCGCGATCTCGACTGGCCTCGCCAAATCCCCCTGGACGAACGGGACGCCGTCGGCCACGGCGGCGCGATGCCCTTGAAAGAGATTGTCGAATACCACCGGTTCATGCCCGGCAGCGAGCAACTCGGCCACTGTCATGCTGCCGATGTAGCCGGCGCCGCCCGTTACGAGTACTTTCATGATGCACCGAGGTTTCGTCGATTCTGTTGCCGCTGCACGGACCCGATCTAATCTCAGTTTAGTGCCTTTCCCGCCGATTGCCGAGCCTGACGGCCTGATCTGCCGACTCCCACGCCGACTGCGCTTCGATTGGGCCCGATTGTGCGGAATCCGCAGGCATTGCCGCCTGTGACGCTAACCATCGCGATCCAAGGCGTTTACGGCGCCGCGAGCGGCTGTCTCTTGGTTGACAGTCGTGTGGGGTCGGTTAGGATGAAATTGTTCGGCGCTATCCCACTTTTCCAGCAAGTTTGCCCATCCGCCGCGGTCGGTCTAGCGGTCGTTTCGAGAGAACAAATATGAGAAGACTGAATATCAAATTCCTCGGCATTCTACTCGTATCGACGCTCGTAGTGGTGGTGGGGGTTCATCTGCTGCACGGCTACAACGTCAGCAAGACGGGCCGATTGCTGTTGGTCAGTGCCGAGGACGCGGTTAAGGAAGGCAAGACCCAGCGGGCAATTCAGCTCTACATGACCTACGAGAAGCAGAGCGGTGGGGAGGATACCGCCGGCATCCGCAATGCCGCGCAACTCGCGCTGGAGCAAGCCAAGGCCCCCTCTGCCACGACCCGCGAATTGGTGCAGGCATACCACTTCATGGAAGAGGCGCTCCGCAAGGAGCCGGAAAACAATGCGCTGCGGCGCGAGTTCGTGGAACTGCTGATGAGCGACGCGCGGTTCGGCAAGGATCGCATGGGGACGGCGCTGGTCGAGTTGCAGAAGTTGCGAGACGATGGAGGGGACGATCCTGATTTGCTGTTCATGCTGGCCCGCGCAAACGAATCGCTCGGCCACGAACCCGAAGCGGTCGAGGCGCTCAGCCGGTTAACCGGTTTCGACGGTCTGGCCGGCAAGTTCGGCGGCGTGGCCCCCTTGGCGGCGGACAATCTGGAGGCATACGTACTGCTCGCCCAGATCATGCATCAGCGTCGCGCCAAGCCGTTGCTGGCCGATATGATCGTCGATCGCATGGTTTCGACCAACAACAACAACGGTATGGCCTATGTGCTGCGTGGGCGGTACAAGCGGGCGTTCAACGAGCGAGGCGGTCGGGCGGAGCGAGAGCAGCGCTTGGAGGATGCGAATGCCGACATCAAGTTGGCCTATCAAAAAAGTCCCGCCGAGGCCGAGGTAATTCTGGAAGCGGCGCAGCTCGCGCTCCGCGAGCAGGACAACGACCGGGCGGTCGAAATGCTCCAGGCCGGCATGACCATTCACCCGGACGACCCGCGGTTCATCCAACAGTTGGCGTTGGCCACGCGAATGGCCGGCCGCGGGGACGAGGCGATCGCCTTTGCCCAGCAAGGCCTCGATGAGCAGCCGGAGAACCAGTCGCTGCTGATTTTACTGTATGAACTACAAATCGATTTACAAAAACTCGCCGGCGCGCAGCAGTCGGTCGACAAGATGAAGGAGATGGAGTTTCCCAACGAGATTGTTGCGGTCAATCAAGCGCGGCTCGATTTGAGGACCGGCAAGACGCGGCAAGCGGCCCAAGCGTTGGAGCGCGCCAGGTCGCAAGTGGACCGCAACCCGTTTTATCGCCGTGCAATCGATCAGGATCTCGGCCTGGCTTATCGGCAGCTCGGCCAGCCCGACATGCAGTTGGAAGCGTTTTCGCGCTGGCTGCAATACGAGCCGTCGTCGCAGCCCGCCCTTCGCGGCCGAGCCGAGGCGTTGCAGCAGCTTGGTCAGGTAGACGAAGCGATGGCCGCGATACAGACACTCGGACGGGAGATGGGCAGCGAGGCGTTCACCGCCGACGAACAACTCACCGCGGCGATGTTGCGGCTGGCCAAGATCAAGCAAGCCCGCGAGCCGAACGACAAGCGGTGGGAACGAATGGTCGAGACGCTCTCTGGAGCGGTCCGCAAAAGCGTCGAGGGAGACGCCCAGCGCTCGCAACTCGCGCAGATCGGCGAGCTGCTCGCGGCGGGCAACGTGGACGAGGCGATCGAGAACCTAGAACAGTTGATTGCGGCCAACCCCGAGAATCTCGCGTTGCGGCTCAATTTAATCCGCTTGCACGGCGCCCGCGACGGCGCCGCCGCCGGCCTGCAAACGCTGCACGCGGCAAAAGCCGAGTTGGGAGACTCGCCGCAGATTCGACTCTTGGAAGTGCTGTTGCTGATGGAATCGAACGATCCCGTGGCAGACGCCAAAGTCGAGCAGTTGGCCCAAGATCTCGACGGCTTTTCACCCGCGGAGCGGCGGCAGTTGCTCTCTCAATTGGGACTGATATTCTGGACGAAGAAAAACGCCCCCCAGCGGGCGCGTGAATTCTGGGAAGCGGCCAAGCAGTTGGAGCCGGATGACCCGCGGATGTACCAAAGCCTGTTCACGCTGGCTCGCCGCACGCAAGACAACGAGGCGGCCCGGGCCGCCGTGGCCGAGATGAAGGAGCGGTTTGGCGAGGAATCGAGCGTCTACATGGCCGCCCAAGCGCAACTGCTAATCGACGGCGTTGAGCAGAACGCCGACGCAGCCGGCGATCTAGAGCAAGCGCGACGTCTCGCCAGGGAAGCCCGCAAGCAACGCCCCAACTGGCACGAACCGTTGCAGTTGCTGGGGCATGTCGAGCGGCTTGGCGGCAACCCCAATGCCGCGGTGACGCATTATCTGGAAGCGTTGGACAGCGGGCCGGCCGACGCGGAGACGATTCGCCGCACCTCGATCCTGCTGATGCAGTTGAATCGCTTTCAGGAAAGCCGCGAGGTGCTGAACCGACTTGGCAGCGACGACAACGAGCAAACGCAGCGACTCAAACTGTACAGCGACGTACAGACCGGCAACACGCAAGAGGCGCTCGCGATGCTGGCGAAGGTCGCGCCGGAAGACTCCACCGACGCCAACGATTGGCTGTGGCGGGGACAGATTCTCAAGCAACTCCAGAAGAACGAAGAAGCGGAACAGGCGTTTCGCCGCGCCGTGGAACTAGCGCCGGAGGCCCCGGCCAACTGGAACGCCCTGGTCGAACATCTGGTGGCCACCGATCAGCGCGACGAGGCGGAGAAATTGACGCGGGAGGCGGAAATTCGCCTGCCCGAGGATGCTTCGACGAGGTTGTTAGCCTCCTGTTACGCCATGCTGGGCAACAACGAGCAAGCCGAACACTATCTGCAAAAAGCACTCGACCAAGAGCCGGAAGACCTCGCCTTGCGGCGTTCGTTCGCCACATTCCTGTTGCAAACGAATCAAGCCGCCAAAGCGCGGGACGCCCTGGCCGACCTCGCCGGCCGGGAACAGGTCGAGCGGGTCAACCAGCCGCACGTCCATTGGGCGCGGAGGGCGCTAGCCAACCTGACGGCGCTGGGGGGGGATT
This sequence comes from Pirellulales bacterium, assembly GCA_041744995.1. Lineage (GTDB taxonomy): Bacteria > Planctomycetota > Planctomycetia > Pirellulales > UBA7805 > JBBDLY01. The sequence goes on from JBGTJT010000017.1 coordinate 5,774, forward strand.
ACGGGCAATTTCGGCAAGCGGTGCGGATGATCGAGAACAATGCGACTGACGGAAAATTGGCCGACGACGACCTCCGCGTCCTGGCGGCAATGCACGGTCGCCGGACCGAGCCGGCCTCGACCCGCCAAGCCCTGGCGCTGCTGGGTCGCGTGGAGGCGAACCAAGAACTGGCACCGGAGGAACAGTTGCTGAAGGCCCGCATGCTCGACCGCACCGGCCAATGGTTCGAGGCCCGCGAGATCATGACGAAGCTGGTCTCGACCAAACCTTCGCCCCAAGCACTGCTGGTCTTCTCGCGGATGCTGATCGATCACGAATCGCCCCGGCAAGCGGCCACTTGGGTCAATCGGCTCGCCCAGCAGAATCCCGAAGCGCTGGAAGTGGTGCAGATGAAGGCGGAAATCTACATCAAAATGAATCGCGTGGAGAAAGCGGTCGAGGAACTCGACAATTGGATCACGGCCGGCGCGAACAAGGAACAGCAGGCGGCCCGCGCTCGCGTGGCGGCCAGTTTGTTCGAACAACACAACGAGCACCTGCAAGCCCGCAAGATGTATGAGCGGCTGGTGGCGCTGCAACCGGCCGCCGAACTGGAGCTATTGGCCTTTGCCGCGCGGACCGGCAACATCGCGGCGGCGTTCGACAAGCTCGATTCGCGACTCGATGCACAAACGGCCATCCCGCTCTGCCGGCTCGGCGTGACCGTGCTGCGGGAGCGGCCCGGCGACATTCAGCCGGCGGAGCGGCAGCGCATCGCCGATTGGTTTGAACGGAGCCGGCAGCTTCTGCCTGGTTCTCTGGCGCTGGAATTCGAGTGGGCCAGCTACAACGACGTAATTCACAATCATGACGAAACAATCGCGACCTATCGCCGGTTGCTGGAATCGGATCTCGGCGCCGTGCAACGCGGCATGGTTGCGAACAATCTGGCTTTCAAGCTGGCCCTGCAAGGCAAGGCGCTGGCCGAAGCGCTGCAACTGGTGAACGAGGCGATCGACACGCTCGGCCCGAGCACTGCACTGCTCGACACCCGCGGCATGGTCTACCTGCAGATGCACCGCGACGACGACGCCCTCCGCGATTTCCAAGATGCGACCAGCATGTCGCCCGTCAGCGGCGATCTACTGTTCCACTTGGCCCTGGCCCATCAGGCGAAGGCGGATCCCGCCGCGGCCTACGAGGCGATCGAGAAGGCGCGGATGAACGGTTTCGATCCACTCAAGCTGGATCCCCTCAGTCGTCCGATGCACGATCGGCTGATGGACTGGCTCCGCCGCTGATGGAACCACGGCGCAGGGCTTTAAGGGGCTGCCAGGGCCGTTGGAACAGGAGGAAACGAAGAAAACGGAGAAATGCATGCTCTGTTGACTCTGCCCCGCTCTGTTGCCTGAAAAGTCACATTGCCACCCTTAAAGCCCTGGAACCACGGCGCGACGACGTCAAGACTTTGAAACATGATATTCAAGAAACGAAACAATTTGACGAGGCGGCAGCCTCTGGCGTATCGACGCAACATGCTCGGCAGTAATAAGTTATGCGCGATCGTCTGGCATTTACAGGTAGTGGCGCAAGAACTGCATCCATCGAACTGAATTGGCCCAACGCCCGCTGGCGAGGTCGTGAACAACTGGGATTGGCAACCATGAAAAAAGCACTCGCGAACTTTCTTACCCCACGCCCCAAACTGCGTCGACGCGGTATGTTGACGCTGGAGTGGATCCTGCTGCTGACGGTCGTGGTGATCGGCGTCATCGGAGGACTCGCCGCCGTCCGCGATGCGATTCTCGGTGAACTGCACGATTTGCAGCAGCTCATCATGAATCTGAATCCCTAGTTGGCCAGCCTGCCACGCACCTGCCAGCAGGCGTAGCGGAACTCACCAAGAGTTCCGCTGCCTCGCAGAAAACCTGAGCGCCTCGAAATTCTGGTGAATTCCGCTACCCTAGACTTAAGCGGAAACAGAGCACTGGTCGGCGACGCAGCCGAGACCCTCGGTACGCGGCCTCCCTTCTTCCGCCTGCAAGCGCTGGGCTTTCACCCTTTGGCCGCCGCGCCCGCCCCTTGACGTAATCGACGGCAGGACGGACGTACCATGACCATGGCCAGTTTATCGGACCGTGGATCGACCTGCTCGACGACACCCGCTCCTCCGCGTACCGCCCGTGCCACCGTCCGCTGGATCGTCGCTGCTCGTTGTAAACTGTTGCCGCCAAGGAAGTTGCCTTGCTGAGCGAAATTTCTTTCGGTTGGCTGGTACGGATTCGCGCTATAGTTCCCACTATTACCCATAGATGAGCGACCCTGCGGAAATACCCCCTCTCTCTTGCGCGAGAATCGAGCTATGCGACTGACCCTGCGAAACATGCTGGGCTATCTGAACGACATCCTCGAGCCCGAGGATCGTTCCGATCTGGGCAAGCGGATTGACGAGAGCGACTACGCCAAGCAACTCCTGCATCGCACCCAGGAGGTGACCCGGCGGGTCCGGCTGGCCTCGCCACCGGTGATCGGTCAAGGTTCTTCGCACGACGCCAACACGGTCGCCGAGTATCTCGACCACGTGCTGCCGACCGGACAAGTGCAAGACTTTGAGAATCGCTGCCTGGAATCAGACGTCTACTTGGGCGAGGTGGCCAGTTGCCACTATATCTTGACCAAGGTGCTCAGCGAACCGGCGCACGTCGATCCAGCGCTGAAGACCGAGTTCTACCGGCTGATCGAGGATCCGTCCAAGCCGATCGCCCACGTCCACGCCGCGCATGCGGCCGAAACGCCCACCAACGGCGAGCGCCGCAAGCCGGAAGTCCCCGCGTATCTGCGAGAGGGCCGCGGGTCGAAGGTCTGGCTGATGGCGGCCACGGTGCTGCTGGCGGCGATGATCGCCGGCGGGGTGCTGTTCGCGATGGGACCGCTCA
>JBGTJT010000018.1:0-4831 GCA_041744995.1 Pirellulales bacterium
GCTTTTTGTCGCTGCTGATCGCCCGCGTTGGCCCGATTCAGGACTTCGGCATCATGATGGCCATCGGTTCGCTGCTGGTGATCGTGTCGACGTTTCTCCTGGTGCCGCCGCTGGCGTTGTGCTTTGGGCGCTTCGACGCCGACCCGCGGCTGGCGTGGGGCGAAGGCTCGCTCGATCGCGCTCTCCGCGGCATCGCCAATGTCGCCATGCGACGACCCAAGAGTGTGGGGCTGCTGGCGGTGCTGGTTGCCGCCGGATCGATCTACGGCATCCGCTTTACCGAGGTCGAGACCGACTTCACCAAAAACTTCCGCGCCGACAGCGAGATCGTGCAGTCGTACGAACTGATCGAGTCGCGGCTCGGCGGCGCCGGCGTGTGGGACGTGATGATCCCGCTGCCCGAACAAGCCGCCGCGGAAATCGACAAGGATTTCATCGCCAAGCTGAAAAACTACCAGCGGCGACTTTATCGCGAGGTGACGATCGTCGGCGCCGACGGCGAGCCGGAAGCGGGGCTGACCAAGGTGCTCAGTCTGTCAGACGGACTCGACGCCATGCCGTTTCAAGGGATCGCCCGGCTGCTGTCGGTCGAACGCCGCGTGGCGGGGCTGGACAAGATCAGCCCCGGCATCGTGCCAATGCTCCGCGGCGACCATCCCGACGGCCGGCATTACGTGCGGGTGATGCTGCGGGCGCGGGAACGGCAATCGTCGGAGAACAAGCGGCAAATCATCGAGCAGGTCCGCGCCATCACCGAGCAGGAGTTTCCGGCCGCGGAGGTGACCGGCTTTTATGTGCTGTTGACCCACCTGATCGACAGCATGATTCAGGACCAATGGCGCACCTTCGGCGCGGCGACCGCCGGAATCTTTCTGATGATGCTGATCGCCTTCCGCAGTTTGCGGCTGGCCGTAATCGCGATGGTGCCCAACGTGGTGCCGATTTTGATCCTGATGGGCTGGCTCGGTTGGCTGGGCATCAAAATCAACATGGGCGCGGCGATGATCGCCGCGGTGTCGATTGGCCTGTCGATCGATTCCTCGATTCATTACCTGTGGTCGTACCGCAGGGCGAGAAAAGAGGGCGCCACGGTCAGCGACGCGATCCATGCCACGCACCAGTCGGTCGGCCGGGCGATGTTTTTTTCCACGCTGGCGCTGATCGTCGGCTTCGCCTCGCTCTGCGCCAGCGAGTTCATCCCCACCATCTACTTCGGCGCGCTGGTCAGCCTGGCCATGCTCGGCGGCCTGCTAGGCAATTTGGTCATCCTGCCGCTAATGCTCGGCTGGGGGCACAAAGATTAGCCCCCTGTGAATACACCGGGGGCACTATGTGGTGTCATAACCGCTTGGTTGCGCCCAGGCGCGTCGGCCGCAAGCTCGCCGCCCAGACGCGGCGGCCGGCGGCGCTATTCGTGCCGTGAGCGCATTCACCAGTTCGTTCAACCCACAGCCGACGGGCGCGGGCAGAATCGGGCCAGCGTTTCGATTAGCCCGGAATGACGTTCAACGCCTTGCCAGACACATCTCGGAAGACAGAAAAGTCTCGAACATCAAGCGTGAACACCTTATCGATGGACTCTCTTCCAGCAAGGTGCATGAGCGCTGCGTCGGCAAGTTGAAAACTTTGATCCTCGTACTTTTCAAGAATGGTGATAATTCCGGCTACATCGGCATTGGTCATAGGCAAAAGTTGCAGAAAACGGCCGTCGGTAGAAGCGAGCAGATTGCGTACGGTGGCAGGCTTCCGACGCAACAAATAGGCCGCTTCCGTCAAGACGGGCCAGCATGTATACAGAGGCGGTTTCAGATCTCGAAGCGTTTCGAGACACTGTTTATGAAACTGTTGCGACTCACTCAGGATCGACACAATCGGCCCAGTGTCAATCAGCACTCGATCCGTTGACATCGTCGCCGAATCCTTCCATGTACTGAGGATTGGTAGCCAGATCGGGCGGATCGCCGTGGGAACAGCCGACCAGGCCGAGTCGACGCGCTGCATCGAACGCCGACTCCTCGCCCGTCTTCTGCGGCTTAGCAACTGGAATCCATTGGCCCAGCACCGACTCCCAAGTCACACCGTTTCGCTCTGCCTGTCGAGCGATGTACGCTTGCTGCTCGGGCGTGAGTCGAATGTGAGAAGGGTCAATCGCCATTGAGTTATGCTTGTCGCGAAGGATGGCAGGTCTTTAGGAAAATTCCGCCGGCTCATTAAAGTTTACTAGACTCCCCGAACGCCGTCCAAAATAATCGTCCAACCACAACCGCTGGTGGTCCACAAAACCACCTCGCCCAAGATCATCCAGCTAGCAAAAATGGGCACCGAGAGCGAAATACATCTACCCAGCTTGCCCACTTTGTTCAGTATCTCGGCGGCGGAGAAAATTCATCGAAAATTTTCTCAGAATCTTTCCCCACCCGCCGCGCTCGACTCGCTGTTCGGCGGATCGACGTTTCCTGCTATTCTCATAGGAGTTGCGTCGAGCGACTGTACACTAAGCTAGCATCAACGCGTTTCACTCATAATCGCTAAACCCGGCAGGTCAAAGCCTTTACAACTGGCTTGCAGAACCAGATTGACGAAGTCGAAAAAGAGAGTAAACTCAGTCGCCTGTCAACCAAATCTTGTAGCTCTTGTGGGCATCGGCTACAATATATGGTGATGTTCATCACCATCTCTCCTTGTAGGGGGTCTCGCGTACGACGACGTTGGCGATTGCCGCTTGGGAAGCAAAAATGGCTGCAATGGTTCACGTCGCACGGCCGATTTATACAGTAGTGTAATTGCGTTCACAATTGGATTTGTGTACACTGCTAGGTGAGGTAAGGATGCCCGATTCATGCTTATGGAGGAGTCTCCGCATATGGCCACTGCTGACGTAAGTTCCCGGACCGCCGCCTTGGAACAAGACCGCCCCGACACGACCGACCACGAATCCGCCCCCGGCTTGGCGATTCCCGCGGTCTTCTGCCCCCCGCACGTTGCCGATCCCTTCGATACGGTCGAGTGGGATTACCGCACCGCCGCCATCAAGGGCGAGGGGGGCGACGTGCTGTTCGAGCAGCAAGACTGCGAAATCCCCGCCACCTGGAGCCAACTGGCCACCAACGTGGTCGTCTCCAAATATTTCTATGGCGAAGTCAACACGCCTGAACGCGAGAAGAGCGTTAAGCAGTTGATCCACCGGGTGAGCCGCACGATCGCCGATTGGGGCATCGCCGACGGCTACTTCGCCACGGCCGAGGACGGCGAGCGATTCTACCGCGACCTGACCTGGCTCTGCCTGCACCAGCACGGGGCGTTTAACTCGCCGGTGTGGTTCAACGTCGGCCTGTACGCCCAGTACGGCATCGCCGGTTCCAAGTGCAACTGGCACTGGGACGAAGCCACCCGCGAGGCCAAGCAGCCCGAGAACAGCTACGCCTACCCGCAAGGCTCCGCCTGCTTCATCCAGTCGGTGGAAGACAACATGGAGTCGATCATGTCGCTCGCCTCCAGCGAGGCGATGCTGTTCAAGTTCGGCTCCGGCACCGGCACCGACCTCTCCACGTTGCGCTCGCACCGCGAAAAGCTCTCCGGCGGCGGCCGACCGAGCGGGCCGTTGAGCTTCATGCGGGTGTACGATCAGATCGCCGCGGTCGTCAAGAGCGGCGGCAAGACCCGCCGGGCGGCCAAGATGCAGAGCATCAAGGTCTGGCACCCCGACGTGATGGAGTTCATCGAGTGCAAGGCTAAGGAAGAGGCCAAGGCGCATTGCCTGATCGAAAAGGGGGGCTACGAGTCGAACTTCAACGGCGAAGCCTACAGCTCGATCATGTTCCAGAACGCCAACCTCTCGGTCCGCGTTACCGACGAGTTCATGCAGGCGGTCAAAGAGGACAAGACCTGGACCACCCGCTGGGTCACCGACGGCAAGACCGCCGGCCCCGAGTGGCCCGCCCGCGAAGTCATGCAGCGGATGGCCGCCAACGCCTGGCAGTGCGGCGATCCGGGCGTGCAGTACGACACGACCATCAACAACTGGCACACCTGCAAGAACAGCGGGCCGATCAACGCCAGCAATCCTTGCAGCGAGTACATGTTCCTCGACAACACCGCCTGCAACCTGGCCAGCATCAACCTGATGAAGTTCCAGGAAGTCGGCGGCAAGTTCGATGTGGAGCGGTTCCGCGCCGCTTGTCGGGTGTTCTTCATCGCCCAGGAAATCTTGGTCGATCACGCCAGCTATCCGACCAAGCAGATCGCCGAGAACAGCCACGCCTTCCGCCCGCTGGGCCTGGGCTATTCGAACCTCGGCTGCCTGCTGATGACCAACGGTGCTCCCTATGACTCGGAGATCGGTTACGGCATCTGCGGCGCGCTGACCGCCATCCTGCATGGCGAGGCGAACCGCGCCAGCGCCGAGATGGCGGCCGTGGTCGGTCCGTTCGAGGGCTACGAGGAGAACGCCGAGCCGATGCTCGACGTGATGCAGATGCATCGCGACGCGGTCGAGCAGATCAACGACGCCTGTCCGGCCGAGTTGAAGGCGGCCGCCCGCGACCTGTGGGACGAAGTGCTCCGCCAAGGCGCGAAGTACGGCTTCCGCAACGCCCAGGCGACCGTGCTGGCGCCGACCGGCACCATTAGCTTTTTGATGGACTGCGACACCACCGGCATCGAGCCCGACATTGCCTTGGTTAAGTACAAGCAATTAGCCGGCGGTGGCATGCTCAAAATCGTCAACCAAACGGTGCCGCTGGCGCTGAAGACGCTGGGGTACGATCAACCCGATATTGAATCGATCTTGGCGTACATCGACAAGAACGACACGATCGAAGGGGCCGCCAAT
>JBGTJT010000019.1:0-3202 GCA_041744995.1 Pirellulales bacterium
TCACTCTTCGAATTTATGTTTCCCGCCGCCGGTTCCTTCAGAGAGCCGGCATTCCCGTCAGGAGTTAAGGCAATGGCTGATATCAGAAGCGCTCATGGCAACAGTTCCCACGGTCGTCCGCACGAGGCGTCCGACTCCGCCCGAAGTTACAGTCGCACCGCCGACCCGCCGATTGACACCTCCAAGGAAGACGCGGAGGAACCCCTTTCGTTGGCCGAGGAGATCGCCGACGAGGTTTCCCGGCTAGGCAAGCCCAAGCCGACCGCCGACGAACAATTCGAGCAGCTCAAGCAAGGCGACGTCCACATCGCCGAACTGCAGCGAATGAGCATGCAGGAACTGATCGAGCAGGCCCGCGGCGATCAGCTCAAGGACATCAACGGCCTGAAGAAGCAAGACCTGATCTTTCGGATTCTCAAGGAACGGGTGAAGCTCAACGGATTGATGTACGGCGAAGGGACGCTGGAGATCCTGCCGGATGGGTTCGGCTTTCTACGCAGCCCCGACTATCACTACCTGTCCTGCCCCGACGACATCTACGTTTCGCCGAGCCAGATTCGCCGGTTCGGACTGCGGACCGGCACCACGGTCTCCGGCCAAATCCGTCCGCCCAAGGAAAACGAACGCTATTTCGCGTTGCTGCGGGTTGAGGCGATCAACTATCACGACCCCAATCTGCTTAACAGCAAAGTCGATTTCGACGACCTGACGCCGCTCCACCCCGACGAACGCATCGTGATGGAGACGTCGGCGACGGACGTCGAAACACGGGTGGTCGATCTGATGGTTCCGGTCGGCTTCGGCCAGCGGGGGCTGATCGTCAGTCCTCCCCGGGCCGGCAAGACGATCTTGCTGCAAAAAATGGCCAAGGCCGTACTCACCAACTATCCGGACAGCTACGTGATCATGCTGCTGATCGACGAGCGGCCGGAAGAGGTGACCGACATGGAGCGGCAGGTGAAGGGGCCTAACTGCGAGGTGATCAGCAGCACCTTCGACGAACCGTCGAGCCGCCACATTCAAGTGGCCGAAATGGTCATCGAAAAGGCCAAGCGGATGGTCGAGTACGGCCACCAAGTGGTGATCTTTCTCGATTCCATCACGCGGCTCGCCCGGGCCTGGAACAGCGAAGTGCCCAACAGCGGCAAGATTCTCTCCGGCGGCATCGACGCCAACGCGATGCAGAAGCCGAAGCGGTTCTTCGGTTCGGCCCGCAAGGTGGAGGAGGGAGGCTCGTTGACGATTTTGGCGACCGCCTTGGTCGACACCGGCAGCAAGATGGACGAGGTGATCTTCGAGGAGTTCAAGGGGACTGGCAATCTGGAGATCGTGCTCGACCGTCGCCTGGTCGACAAACGAATCTGGCCGGCGATCGACATCAACCGCTCCGGTACCCGCCGCGAGGAGATGCTGATGGATCCCGAGGAATATCGTCGCGTCTGCATCTTGCGTCGCGTGTTGCACGACATGAACGCTCCCGATGCGATGGAATTGCTGGTCACCCGGCTGGCCAAAACCAAGAGCAACGCGGAGTTTTTGATGAGCATGAAGTCGTAACCCAATCGACCGTCGCGAGGCAGCCTGCGGTTTCGACGCCCTGGTCGGGCCGAGCGCAGCCAAGCATTCCCCTCACATCCCGCCCCCCATCTCCTGATAGAGTAGCTCGATGACCAACGACGCCGACAGCGGTCGAATCTTTTCAGGCGAAGCACCCGTGACTTCGGGGCGATTCGCCATCGTCGTCTCCAAGTACAACGACGGAATTACCAGGAAGCTGCTGGACGGGGCGCAAGCGACGCTGATCGAAGCGGGGGTGCCGGCCGGCGAGATCGACGTGGCCTGGGTGCCGGGAGCATTTGAGATTCCGCTGGTTGCGCATCGCCTGGCCGGCAGTGGCGAGTACGTGGCCGTGATCTGCCTGGGGGCCGTTATCAAGGGCGATACGTCGCACGATCAGCACATCAATCGTGCCGTCAGTCTCGGGTTGACCGAGGCGGCGCTGGCCTCCGGGGTACCCGTCTTGTTCGGAGTTTTGACCTGCGATACGCTCGAACAGGCGATCCATCGGAGCGGGGGCAACGTAGGGAACAAGGGCGTGGAGTCCGCCCAGGCCGCCTTGGAGATGGTCAGCTTGCTTGAACAGTTGCCGTGACCGCGCGCCGGCGGATCGCCCGCGCGACTCAATCCTTTATGAAATCTGTTTTGTATGTTTCGTCGAAGACGCGCTAGAGAAGTCGCCTTGCAGGTGCTGTACCAGGACGACCTCAATAAACAACTCAATCCAGCCATTGCCGACGCCTTCATCGACGTGCGACTGGCGACGGACGACTTGCGAGCATTTTGCCGTTCGTTGGTCGCTGGCGTCCGCCGCAACCGGCACGAGATCGACGAATTGTTGCGCAAAATCGCCGACAACTGGAAACTGGAGCGAATGGCGGCGATTGATCGCAACGTGATCCGCTTGGGAACGTTTGAGATCCTGTTTACCGAAACGCCCGACCGGATCATTATCAACGAATCGATCGAGTTGGCCAAACGGTACGGGGCCAAGCAATCGTCGCAATTCGTCAATGGAATTCTCGACCGCGTCAGCAACCAACACGGCAAACCGGAAAAGCGAGCCGCCGACGTCGCCAAACCGACCCCAGAAAAGCCCTAGCCTCCGACCGCCTCAAGCCTCAAGCCTCAAGCCTCAAGCCTCAAGCCTCAAGCCTCAAAAATGGGTTTCTTCAACAAATTCAAGCAAGCGCTCAAGAAGACCAAGGACACGCTCAATACCGACGTCCGCGACCTATTCAAGGCCGAGGGACGCCTGGTGGACGATCGGTTCCTGGACGACTTGACGGAGATCCTCGTCAAGACCGACATGGGGGTCAAACCGGCGCAGGAAGTGGTGGACGATATCGGTCGCGAGTTCCGTGCCCGCAAGGTCCACATGGCCGAGGTGCTTGAACGGATTCAAGCCAAACTGCGGGAACTGATGGATCAGCCCGATGAGCCGATCCAGATGGCCGCCAGCGGGCCGACGGTGATCATGGTGGCCGGCGTGAACGGGGCGGGCAAGACCACTTCGATCGCAAAACTGGCCTACCTGTTTCGCTCCGAAGGCAAGTCGGTGGTGCTCGGCGCGGCCGACACGTTTCGCGCCGCGGCGGTGGAGCAGCTTACCATCTGGTCCGAGCGACACGGAGTGGAGTTGGTC
>JBGTJT010000020.1:0-3993 GCA_041744995.1 Pirellulales bacterium
CGGTGGTGAGCCGGCCGGTCACGTCTTCCGACTCATGGCACTTGCCAAACAGGTCGCGGTCGAGTTCCAGCTTCGACAGCAGCTTGGTCGACCAGTCGCGACGGGCGACGTCCAGCAACAACATCCCGCTGGCGTCGCTGACTTCGGTGGCGTATTCGCCCGTCAGGCGTCGTCGCACGTCGTCCTTGGGCAGCAGTACTTTCTTAAGCCGATCGAAATGCTTTGGCTCGTTGTTCCGCAGCCAGAGGATTTTGGGAGCGGTGAAACCGGTCAACGCGGGGTTGGCGACCAGCTTGATCAACGCGGCGCGGCCGCCGGCCCGCTGTTCGATCTCCGCACACTCGGCGGCCGTCCGCTGGTCGTTCCACAGCAACGCCCGGCGAATCACCTTGTCGTTTCTGTCCAAGAAGACCGAGCCGTGCATCTGTCCCGACAGGCCGATTGCCTTGACGTCGGCCTTTTTCAACTTGGCCTGTTTGACGACCTGTCGGACGGTCTTCACGGCGGCCTGCCACCAATCTTCCGGATCCTGTTCGCTCCACAGCGGCTTGGGATGATAAATGGGATACTCCGCCATCGCCGAACTGAGAATCGCGCCCGATTCGTCGATCGCCAGCGTCTTAGTGCCCGAAGTGCCGATGTCAATGCCGAGAAAGACGCCCATCGTGATTACCGCCTGGGTGGAAGGTTCCTGATGAAAAACTAACGCCCGGCGTCCGGACCGCCGGGCTCAAATTAGCAATTCTAGCTCGCATGTTACTAACATCACCGACAACTTTCTTTGGCAATGATAGCTATCAGCGATCAGCAATCAGGAACCGCGCTTTTTTCTTGCTGATAGCTGAAAGCTGATGGCTGACAGCCAGCGGTGTGCCTTCAAGTAAGCATGTCCCCTATCGAAAATGGGAACAAGTGGAATTCTAATAGCCAGACCGATCGTGCCGCAACGGGCGGCAACAAGCAGATCGATCGCCGCCGCCGGCATCAGCCGGACCCAAAGGCAGGGCCGAGCAAGACCGGCCAGCACGACCGGCCATGGTCATGGACAGGCGGCAACAGCGAACCTAAACTAGAAGGCTGGTGACCTAATCACCACAGGCACGGCCCATCCAAGGCCGCGCCCGCCCGGGGCCGTAGCTCAGTTGGGAGAGCGCTGCGTTCGCAATGCAGAGGTCGAGGGTTCGACTCCCTTCGGCTCCACTACAGCCACTTGCGGAATAGTTCCGTAAGTGGCTTTCTTGTTTGGCTTTCCAGCGGTACAATGCCCTTTTTCGACGGCCGCACTTTCCCTGTATATTGTGAAAAGTGCGATAAAACGTTCGATAAGAGTTCGATAAGGGGCTTCCTGTAGTTCGCTAAGCCCCCATTTTACCGCTGTCGAGGGAGGATATGCGGCATGGTAACCAGGAATAGAACGACCTGGCGAGTTCGCGCCGATGGCCAATTCGACTGTCGGGTGGGTCGGCAAATCAACCTCAAGGGGCGGATCGATCAACCCCGGTTCCGCCTGGGGAGCGAGCTGCGGGAAGCGCAGCGCCGCGACCGACTTCTCAGGCAAATTTGGGAGACGATCGAACGGGCGAATCCCGCGCAGCCCCTGTGGAACGACGAAACACTCGAACTGGCGAAACAGGTAGCCGCGGGGAATGTCGTAGTCGTGGTTCCCCGCCGTGCCGAAGAGGAGCAGACTGAAGAGGGAGTGATACAGTACGCCCAACGGGTCCACGCCCTACAAAAAAACTTCCCGATGCTGGCGATCACGACGATTCCTGATTACAGCGCTGCGCTGGGCTATAAAGTCACCTCTTTTCTGAACGCTGCCGATCCGGTCGCCGATGCAGTTGCTGCTCAGCAAGAACAGCAGCAGCGAGAAAACCAGTTCCTTGGTTTTCTCGGGGATCGGTTTGCGGGGTTCCCCGTAACCGCAACAACCTCTCTCTCCGCTCCCGCAGCCGCGCCCCCGGTTGATGGGCCGTCACTGCACATGGCTCTGCTGGCCTACATCGAGTGGCTGAAGCGGGAATACGCCCATCCCGAACATGGGGTCACTTCCTGGGGCCGTTCGCAGATCAAGCAGGCGGAGTCTCTGATCGCCCACCACGAGGACTTGGCATTGCACGCACTCGATGGCACGAAACTGGAAGAGATGCTACAGTATTGGCGGCAACGGCCAAACAAAAAGAAGTCGAATCGACCGATCGCCCAGGATACCGCTACCAATTTCATCAAAACTTTGCGGCGGTTCGTGAAGTGGCTCCACCGTTCGCAAGCGTTCGAATGGCGCAAGCCGGAGGATTTTGAAGACTTGCGGATCCAAGTGGTCACGCTCGAGCATGAGCGGCGGACCCAAATCTCGCCCGATCAGTTGTTTACGCTCGCGGAGCTGAAGCTGCTGTATCAGTATGGCACCCCCTTCGATCGGTTGCTTCTATTGCTAGGACTGAACTGCGGCTTCGCGATAGCCGAATCGGCGACCCTGCTCATGGGCGAGGTCCATCTCCACAGCCAGCATTCCGCCCGGTATCGGGAAATACTAGATTTCGAGTCCACCGACCAAGACTCCTTTATCAAGCGAATCCGGCGAAAAAACAACGTCTACGGCGAATTCTTGCTCTTCGACCACACCGTTGAGGGATTGAAATGGGCCTTACGGCAGCGGCAAAAACAGACGGGGTTCTGCCAGGAAGCGAGGTTGCTCCTCAACGCCAACGGGCACCCGTACGACCAGCCGACGAAGTCGGGGAATCCGAATCGCCAAATCCCCAACAGCTTTGCACGGCTGCTCAATCGAATTGAGGAGGAGAAGCATGCGATCAGTCGCTTGCCGTTCAAGACGCTGCGGAAAACCGGAGGGGACTTGGTAAAGCGATTCTCCGACGGGGAGGTGAAGGCGGTCTACCATTGTCGCGGTCAGGCCGTCGGCAGCGACGATCTCGACGACGTGTATACTTCGCGCCCCTTCGGCAAAGTGTTCCGCGCCTTGCGACAGGTCGAGCAGCACTTGGCACCGATGTTCGAGGCCGTCGGCTCTCAGCCGTTCCCGTCCACTTAAATAGCGGGCAGCCTGGTCCCGCAACGCCGTCCTCGGCCACCAAACGCCGGTCTGGTCCGCAGCCGCCAGAGTTCAAAACGGCGCTGTTTGAGAACTGCGAATCTCGTCGGCGGCGGCGACCGACGCTAACTGCCTGGCCGTCGCCGCCATCATTGGCCGCACGCAGTTCCGCTGCCAAGCGTCGTGCCGTCGCCGCCACAACCTTTCCACGGCGTCGCGCGACGGAATCTCTTCGAAGGCAGCGCTGCGGGCAGCCTTGCGCAGTATTTCGTACACCGCGCCCGTATCGCTCCAGGGTAGCGTCGGGCCGGCCCAGGCGACGACACCGGTGATCATCTGCCGGGCGGCCTCCGGCGCATCCGGTCGAGCGTGCAGGTCCACAAAACGCTGCCCGAGATCGGATCGCCACTGACGGGCCGGCTTGCTGTTTCCAATAAATGGCAAGTGGATCTCCAGGCCGTCCTCCGCCTGCCGTAATCGAAAGCCGAGCCAGTAAGCCGACTTGCAATGCAGGGGGCGGATCGCCCGATCAGGCTCGATATTGAGGCGCAACGCAGCCGACTCGACTAATTGGGCTAAATCCTGATGGAGGCGCTCTGCGTCATCATTGCGACCGTACAGGACCAGTAGATCGTCCATGTAGCGTAACAGCGGCACGTCGGGATGCTGCTGGCGCCAAGGCTGGTCGATCAAATGATGCAGATAGAGGTTCATCAGTAGCGGCGACAACGGCGCGCCCTGATACAGGCCCACCTCGCGTCTATCATCCACGCTGCGGCGGAGCAGATCCAACAGGCGGTCCGACGGCAAGTAGCGCTCGATGATGGTGATTAAGCGAGCGATGGGCACATGATCAAACGCGCCTCGGATGTCCTGCGTGATCCAGGTCCAGCGACCCTGTTGCTCCGCCACGCACTTGGCATGCGCCATTGCGTGACCGA
>JBGTJT010000021.1:0-4292 GCA_041744995.1 Pirellulales bacterium
ATCGGGCGAGTCGGTGCGAGCCACCGTCGCACGCGGCCATCAGTTCCAATCAGGCAGCGAGGTGACGCTGGCCGTCAGTCACGGCGAGGCGATCGTCCTGCCGCTGAACGGGCAAACGGAATTCAGTTGATTCGGCGCGTCCAGTGGATTAAAACAGCCGAAGCACCTTCCTCTCCTCTGCCGAGGTCTTCCATGATTTGTTCTCGCCGTATTTTGCTGCTCGCCCTGTTGTTGCTCGCATGCGCGCCGGTCCACGCCGATGAAAACCCGCCGGCCTTCGACGGCCAGATGATGTCGAAATATTTGCTCACGCAGATTCGCGCCCAGCGGGAAGCGTGGCGTGAGGACTACAAACAACGCACCACCCCCGAGGCGATCCGCGCGCACCAACAGCAGATGAAACGGCAGTTCCTCGCAGCCATCGGCGGCCTGCCCGAGCGGACGCCGCTCAATCCGCAGATCGTCGAGACGATCGAGAGACCCGGCTTCCGCATTCAAAAGATACTGTTCGAGAGCCAGCCGAACCATCACGTCACGGCGCTGCTGTTCCTGCCGGATGAACAGCAGTTTCCGCCGCCCTATCCGGGCATCATCGTCCCTTGCGGGCATAGCACCGAAGGCAAAGCCAACGAAGGCTATCAGAAGGGCGCCGCGCTGGCGGCGCTTAACGGCATGGCGGCGATGGTGTTCGACCCAATCGGCCAGGGGGAGCGGATGCAGATGGTCGACGACGACGGCAAGCACAAGTTCGTCGGCGTTCACGAGCATCTGATGGTCGGAGTCGGCAGCATTCTGTTGGGCGAGAATACGGCGCGATTCGAGATCGCCGACGGCATTCGCGCGCTCGACTACTTGCAGTCCCGCGACGACATCATGGCCGACAAGCTCGGCTGCATGGGCAACAGCGGCGGCGGCACGCAAACGGCCTACCTGATGGCGCTGGACGACCGCATCCATGCAGCAGCCCCGAGCTGCTATCTCACGCACTTGACCAAGTTGATCGAAACAATCGGGGCGCAAGACGCCGAGCAGAATATCTTCGGGCAATTGGCCTTCGGCATGGATCACCCCGATTACATCATCATGCGCGCCCCGCGGCCGACGCTGATCTGTGCCGCCAAGCAGGACTTTTTCGATATCGAAGGCACTCGGGAAACTTATCAAGACGCCAAGGGAGTGTACGAACTTTTCGATAAGCCGGAGCAGGTCGACATAGTCGAGGTCGACGCCAAGCACGGCTGGCACCAGCCGTTGCGGGAAGCGTCGGTACGCTGGATGGCCAAGTGGCTATTGGAGAAGGAAATCGAAGCGGCCGAACCGGCCGACTTGCGTGTTCTGAGCGAGCAGGAAGCCCGCGTGACGGCTCGCGGCCAGGTGCTGCTGCTGCCGGATGAAGTATCGGCCTACGAGTTGAATCGCCGCACCAATGCCGCACAGCAGGCCGGCCGCGATATGGCGTGGCGCGACGACGCAGCGGGACAACTGGCCAAGTTGCGAGCATCTCACAATGTGCCGGCTTGGAAGGATATTCAACTGCGACCGACGTGGATCGATCAGCAAGCCCGCGATACGGGCGGATTCACCGAACGACCGGTGGTGCTGTCTCCCGAGGAAGGCATCCACCTGGCGGGCTGGCTGCTGATGCCGGAGTTTCGGTCTCGTCGCCCGGTGGTGATCGTCGACTACGCCGGCAGCTCGTCCAAGGGGCGCGCCGCCGATTTGGCTGATCAAGGGCATCCGGTGCTGTCGATTGATTTGCGCGGCACGGGAGCGACGCAACAGACCAAGCAAACCTACGGCGCGCCGCACTTCGGCCGCGACGTGCAGGACTTTTATGCCGCCTATCTACTGGGGCGGAGCTACGTGGCCATGCGGGCGTACGACGTGGCTTATGCGGCCAAGTGGCTGCGTCAGCATGTTGGCAGCGACGAGGCGGTCGAGTTGATCGCAATCGACCGCGCTGGCACCCCCGCACTGCACGCGGCCGCCTTCTATCCCGAGCAGTTCGGCCGCGTCCAACTGATCCGTCCGCTGAAGTCGTACAGCGCCATTGTCGATTCGGGCGAAAGCCTCGACCGCATCATGGAGTCGGTCCACGGGGCGCTAACGTGGTACGACCTCCCTAATCTGGTCGAGGCGCTCGGTGAAAAAGTCGAGCTTGATTCGCCCGTCGGCCCGCTTGATTAGCCCGATCGTCCTAAGTTCGCAATAATATGGCGGTTGCGTACCGATAGGAACGATCGTACGCGCGACCATTTGCTTGACAGAATCGCCCCCACCAGCGACGATGAAGACTGGAACTCATTGTCTAACAACGGGTTGGGCTGCGCATGCACCATGCGGGATTTGGGCGACGGTAGCGGAATTCGCCAGAATTCCGATAGCGAGCAAGAAGACGATCAACTGAAGAGCGACTGAATTCTGGTGAATTCGGCTACGTGTATCGGCGAGCATATTCATGTCGCGAGCGCAAATATTCGAGGCGAGCGTCGAGTACTTCCTCTCACCCATCGCGGAGTTGCTCCGCGACGATACGGTGACCGAGGTGATGGTCAACGGCTGCGCGGAGATTTATGTCGAACGACGCGGCAAGCTGTATCCCACCGAGGCCCGCTTCGCCAGCGAGGACGCCTTGCTGTCGGCCGTTCACAACATCGCCCAGTGGGTGGGGCGCGAGATCGACGAGCACCGGCCGATCCTCGACGCCCGACTGCCCAACGGCTCGCGGGTGAACGCCATCATCCCGCCGAGTGCGCAAAAGGGCACTTACCTGACGATCCGCAAGTTCTCGCGCGACGCGCTGATGCTCGACCAGTTGGTCAAGCTCGGCTCGCTGTCGGAATCGGCCCGCGAGTTCCTGGAATTGTGCGTGCGATTGAAGAAGAACATCGTGATCGCCGGCGGCACCGGCACCGGCAAAACGTCGTTTCTGGGCGCCATCTCGGCGGCGATCCCCAACGAAGAGCGGATCGTAGTGATCGAAGACACCTCCGAATTGCGACTCCAGCAAGACCATGCCCTGTACCTCGAGGCCCAGCAGGCCGATCAGTATGGCCGCGGCGGACTATCGGTGCGGCAGTTGTTCGTTAACTCATTGCGAATGCGGCCCGATCGGGTGATCGTCGGCGAGGTTCGCTCCGGCGAGGCGTTGGACCTGATCCAATCAATGATCTCCGGCCACGCCGGCAGTTTGACCACCGTGCATGCGACCACCGCCCGCGACGCCCTGGTTCGGCTGGAGACGTTGTCGCTGATGAGCGACGTGGAGATACCGATTTATGTCGCACGGGCGCAGGTTGCCTCGGCGATCGACGTGGTTGTGCAGTTGGCGCGGTTCACGGAAGACGGTTCGCGCAAGGTGACGCGGATTTCCGAGGCGTACGGGCTGAACGACGAAAACCAATATCGCGTGCAGGACTTGTTCGTCTCGCACTTGCACGGCAAGCGCGCCGACGGCTCGCTCGACGCCCGGCTGGAACCAACCGGCACACTGCCGACGTTCGCTGGCGAGGTGAACGAACAAGGAATGCAGGATCGCGTGGAACACAGCGGAGCAATGTGGGCGCGAGGCGTGAGGCGTGAGGCGTGAGGCTTGAGGACGCGCAAGCGATGCTGAAGCCTGAACCCTGAACCCTGAACCCTGAAACCTGAAACCTGAACCCTGAAACCTGAAACCTCAACCCTGAACCCTCCCGTCGCGGTCTATTTTGCCGGCTGCGGGGTTAAATACTGTCAATGCCTACAATCAACTACCAAAATCCGTCCAATTCGCGCATTGCCCGACGGGCCGCCGCTCGTCGCGGTGTGGCGACGCTCGACTACGTGCTGGTGCTGGGGGTGGTGCTGCCGCTGGTGGCTGTGTTCGTGGTGTTCGCTCCGCGGGGGATGGGCGCGGTGTATGAAATGATGTGCGGGCTAAGAAGCTGGCCCTTTATGTGAGGCTTGAGGCTTGAGACTTGAGAGAACTGGAAAAGGAGAAGCAAACGATATGAAACGTAATTTGCTGCCGCGGGGGTCGTTTCGCAAACTGCTGCGCGACATCCACCGTGATGAAAAAGGCGCGTTGAGCCTGGAAGCGGTGTTGATCATCGCCGTGATCGCGCTACCGGTGCTGATTGTGCTGTACAAGTTCGCCTGGCCGGCGATTAAGGATTATTTTTACAGCGGGTTGGAAGAAGTGGGCGTCGAACGGCCGCAAGGCTAACGGGCATCGATGATTGCAACGGTGCTCGTCTTCGGGTTCGTATTCGCCTCGACGGTGACCGATCTGCTGCGCCACAAGATTTACAACG